>JAKACS010000463.1 GCA_021821235.1 Bacillota bacterium | reverse complement strand
TAGATGCAAAAAATGTGGAAGATATTTGTACAATTCATGAAAAAGATGAATTAGAGTCCGAAGAGTTATATTACAAACTCTGGGAAGATGACCGCTTATAAAAATTCACTTATAAATTTTTACTAAAATAGGGAGGAAACAATGATCAAAAAACAATGTATTGCCATGCTACTGGCCGGCGGAAGAGGTAGCCGGTTAAAAGAACTGACACAGCATCTTGCAAAACCAGCAGTTCCGTTTGGCGGAAAATATCGAATTATTGATTTTACCTTAAGCAATTGCAGTAATTCTGGAATCGACACAGTCGGTGTTTTGACTCAATATCAGCCACATACACTGCAAAATTATATTAGTGATGGAAAACACTGGGATTTGGACCGAAAGAATGGCGGGATTACCTTTCTTCCACCATATGAATCGGAACAGGGTGAAAGATGGTATGAAGGTACAGCCCATGCCGTTTATCAAAACCTACAATATATTGAAAATTATAATCCCGAATATGTTCTGATCATTTCTGGCGATCATATCTACAAAATGGACTATAGTAAAATGCTGGAACAGCATAAACTGACAAATGCGGATGCTACCATTTCGGTGATCAATGTTCCTTGGAGTGAGGCAAGCAGGTTTGGATTGATGAATATCGACACTGATTCCAAGAGAATCACCGATTTTGAAGAAAAGCCAAAACAACCTAAATCGAATCTAGCATCGATGGGAATCTACATTTTTAATTGGAAACTATTAAAAAAATATCTTGAAAGAGAAGAAGAGAATCCTTTCTCGTCAAAAGATTTTGGCAAAGATATCATTCCGGCCATGCTTCGTGATCAATGCAAAATGTTTGCCTATCAATTCCAAGGATATTGGAAAGATGTTGGGACAATCCAAAGCCTTTGGGAGGCAAATATGGACTTGCTAGCCTCCGAGACGAACCCAATTTTGCAAAATGAGGATTGGTCGATCTATACAAATGAATCGGCACAGCCACCATTGTATTTAGATGGGAATGCGGTTTTGCAAAGATCATTAGTTTGTGAAGGATGCAAAGTGTATGGAAAGGTCGAAAACTCGGTTCTTTTTTACGGGGTAACGATTGGGAAAGGTGCGGTAATTAAAGATTCCGTAATCATGCCAAATACAAAAATTGGTGAAAATGTCGTTGTGAATCGAGCTGTGATCGGAAGCGGCACCATCATTGAATCAGGAACACAAATTGGGGGTGCAAATCCATTCAGTGAAATCACCCTAATTGGAAATCGAGAAACAATCAAAAATGAAAGACAGGAAAAGTTCAAAGAAAAAGTAGTTTGAGCGTAATCGCTGCGATTATACAGGGGAAGAACCCTAAATTCAAAGATGATTTCGAATTTTAGTGACTATCTTTGTAGTCTTGAGTATAAAAGCCAGATGCTATTTTAAAGAAGCATCTGGCTTTTTTTGGTGTGAATCAGAATTGAATTGTGTATTTTTTGAGTAGTTTATCTACATATTAATGTGGTAAGAATAAAGCGTAGGCAAACAGATGACAGTGGAAATGTGAAGATAGAAGGGAGATACGGTTATGAACCAGCATTCTGGGCATGAAATGCACTATGAAAAACAGCAACAACACGGAGCAGCACAGGATTATTCAACAATGGTTCAATGGAATGTGGACCCAGAGAGTCCCATGGCAGAAAGGGAATCGATTATTCAGATCAAAGTAACGGACACAACAGGAAGTGCGGTTGCTTCCTTTGCAACAGTACATGAAAAACAACTGCACCTTTTAGCGATCAGCCGGGATTTGTCGATTTTTCAGCATTTACATCCAAGTTATCAAGGGGATGGAATTTTCACGGTCAAAGCCACTTTCCCAAAAGGGGGAGAATATCGCTTATTTGCTGATTTCACACCAGCAGGTGGGACTCAGCAACTAGCTATTTTCGAATTATCTGTCAAGGGAGATGGGGAAGCGCAAACAGTCCACCCCGATAAAAATCTCGTAAAAACAGTTAAAGACCTGCAGTTTTCTCTTGAAATTCCAAACTTACAATTAAAAGAACATATCCCAATGACTTTTACAGTAAAAGATCAAGCTGGAAAGCCAGTTGATACGTTGGAGCCTTATTTGGGCTCTGTCGGCCACATTGTGATTGTCAGCCAAGATTTAACCCAATTTCTCCATGCTCACCCGGTAGATGAGTCGGTTACTGGTCCTTCAGTCGAATATATGACAAGCTTTCCGATCGCAGGCATTTATAAAATTTGGGGGCAATTTAAGAAGAACGGACAAGTATATACTGTTCCTTTTACGATCCAAGTGCCGGACAAAGCAGAAGGTTAATGCCATGATGAAGATAGGAAAAGGGGATTTTGCCGATCCTCAAACACTTAAGAGCCGCCTTAAATTAATTGCGCTTTTGGCAGTTCCAGCAGTCATTGAAAATTTTTTTCAAACGATTCTCGGCTTTGTCGACACGTTTTTTGTTTCAAAAATCGGTTTGGCGGAAGTGTCTGCTGTCGGAGTAACCAATGCGCTGCTCGCCATTTATTTTGCTTTGTTTATGGCGATTGGCGTAGCCGCCAATGTTCGAATTGCAAATTTTCTTGGCGCAAATTTACCTGAAAAAGCGCGTCATATTTCCCAACAATCGATCCTCCTTGCCGTGCTATTTGGTCTCATTACAGGGCTTGTCACATTGATTTTTGCCGAACCTCTTTTGAAGCTGATGGGGATCAAAGACGATGTTCTCAAGAATGGCGCTCTTTATTTCAGAATTGTCGGTATTCCATCAATCTTTATGTCACTGATGTTTGTTCTTAGTGCTATCCTAAGAGGTGCTGGTGATACCAAATCCCCAATGAAGGTGAGTATCGGGATCAATATCATTCATGCGTTTTTAGCTTATCTTCTTATTTTTGGTTTTTTCTTCATTCCAAGACTTGGAATCGTTGGAGCAGCGCTGGCGACTGTAATTGCTAGACTTCTAGGCAGCATTGCCCTGTTTTATTACCTTAAGCGCTCGCCGTCCCTTTCATTTAGAAAGGACTACTGGAAGCCTGATAAAGGTCATTTACTAGAGCTTTCAACACTTGGAGCACCTGCAGCCGGAGAACGGCTTGTAATGAGGGCAGGACAAATTGTTTATTTTGGGTTTATCGTCGCACTTGGTACGAAGGCATTTGCTGCCCATCAAATCGCCGGAAATATTGAAGTTTTTTCCTATATGATCGGTTATGGTTTCGCCACGGCCGCTACCATTCTTGTTGGTCAGAAGATTGGTGCTGGTAAACTTGATGAAGCAAAAGAGTATGCAAAGCTGTCGACGTATTTATCTTTTGCGGCAATGAGCATTTTAGGTGCGATGCTTTTTTTCTTAGGTGACTGGGCAGGGAGTTATTTTACAGATGATCAAAAGGTGATTGGCAATATTGGTACAGCCTTAAAAATTTCAGGCATTTTTCAGCCGTTTTTGGCAGTGCTCCTCGTTCTAACTGGTGCATACCAGGGGGCGAACAATACGAAGTTCCCGATGTACCTTACTGGTGTTGGAATGTGGGCGATTCGCACAGTGCTTGTCTATTTGCTTGGGATTCGATCGGCATGGGGATTGGCTGGTGTATGGCTTGCAATTGGCATTGACATTGCTATTCGCGCTGCCGTGCTTGTTGTCCAATTTCAAAGAGGAAAATGGATGGCTCTTGATAAAGCGCCAGAAGCGGAAAGTGAGTGTCATCCACAATCTTCAAAAGAAAATCGATCAGCTTGTGTGAATAATTATTAATCAGTTACCATTTTAAAATAAAGAGCAGCCATTTCCGCTGCTCTTTATTTGTTTACTTATTTTGGCTGGAAGGGTGCTGCATATCAGCAGGTGTTTTGGTATCCGGC
>JAKACS010000462.1 GCA_021821235.1 Bacillota bacterium | reverse complement strand
TCATAAAGTACTTTTTCTGATAACGATAGTTGTCCTATTTATCCGTGGATTTAAAATCTTAATTCCCTTTATTGACAAATCTCCATTAAACTTGTAGAATTTTTCCAACTTACAAACATCACTCCAGAAGCCTCTCAATAGGCGGACAAATCATTTTAACTAATATATTAGCGAATTTTTCAAACTCCTTAAGGCGGAATAGTTTTGGACTTTAAAAAAACTTCCCCCTAAATTTATTTCACATGGTTAGAAAAACAGGATTTATGGGTAAAGTATGTCTGGGTTCGCAAAAACAAATTTTCACATTCCATTGTAGGTCATCAGCAATATAAACAAAAAACATTCTTGATAGGTGAGCGATTTGACAAAAGGAAAATTATTAATTATTGGTGGAAAAGAAGAAAAATACCATGGTGTGATTTTAAAACAATTTATCGAACTCGCGAATGAACAAACTGGAAAAATTGGAATCTTAACAACTGCAACCAATTACCCTGTTGAAGTCGGCAAAGAGTATCAAAAAGTATTTGCGAAACTCGGCAGATCGGACAGCCTAACAATTGATGTCGATACGAAGGAAAAAGCTGAAGACAATGCCATTTTAAAACTAGTTGAAAACCTCTCTGCCCTGTTTATCACGGGCGGGGATCAAAGCCGGTTAAACAAAATTATAACTGGTACAAAACTGCATAAGATGTTTTTTGAAAAATGGGAAAAGGGTATGGTCTTAAGCGGTACAAGTGCTGGAGCTTCCATTATGGGAAAACATATGATTGTAGCAGCAATGACAAAAGATGAAGATGAGATTTTAAAAGTGGAAATGGATGGCGGTTTTGGTTTTTTGGAAACATTGCTTATCGACCAACATTTTTCGCAAAGGGCAAGATTTGACCGCTTGCTAGGTGCGATCGCTGAACACCCGGAATTAATTGGAATAGGCATTGATGAGAATACGGCAATTTTAGTAGACGGCGATGAATTTAGCGTTATTGGGGAGCATCAAGTACTGATTATCGATGGAAAGGAATGCAAATTCTCTTCTGTATCAAAAAGTGAGGCTGGCGGTGAAGAACTGGCTGTTTCCGATTTTAAGTTACATACATTAACAGCAGGTTACAAATTTAATCTTTCAACAAGAAAACCGATCGGAAAAGAGGTCGCAAAATGAAAATTAACCGTGTTCGCTATTTAAAGGGACCAAATTATTTCTCTTATAAGCCTGCGATATGGGTAGAACTCGATCTGGAGGAACTGGAATTTCAACCTTCAAATGCGCTTGCAGGTTTTAATCAGGCCCTTTTACAATCAATCCCAACACTAGCGGAACATACATGCTCTTTGGGCTATCAAGGCGGATTTTTGAAAAGATTAAATGAAGGAACATGGATGGGGCATATACTCGAACATATTGCCCTTGAATTACAGTGGCTTGCCGGCATAAACGCAACACGTGGAAAAACAATTTCTAGCCGAACAAAAGGGATTTATTACGTAACCTATGAATATAAAGAGGAAAAGTCAGGCTTTTATGCTTTTGAAGCGGCCGTGAATATCGTTGAGCAATTAATGGCAAGCGAAAAAGCCGTTCAAATCAAACCATTTGTTAAAAAAATTGAAGCGCTATACTATCAATTCAAACTCGGTCCAAGCACGGAAGCGATCTATCATGCCGCCTATTCGCAAAAAATACCTGTTGAACGAATTGGCAACGACAGTATTCTAAGACTTGGGATAGGTTCAAAGCAAAAATGGGTTCAAGCGACAACGACAAGTCAAACCTCTTCCTTGGCAGTTGACCTTTCCTGCGACAAACACATGACGAAAGAAATCCTGTCGCAGTCAGGAGTGCCTGTTCCAATCGGGGAAATGGTCACAACAATATCCGAAATCTATGCAGCTGCTGAACGGCTTGGTTACCCGCTTGTATTAAAGCCGCTTGATAGCTGCCAAGGCAATGGAGTTGTTACAAACATTAAAAACCGCGGGGAATTGTTTAACGTCATCCATCAAAGAGGAACAATAGCGGAAAAACTTATCATTGAAAAATACATTGACGGAAATGATTACCGCCTACTTGTTGTAGATGGCAAATTCGTGGCAGCGAGTTATAGAATCCCACCTTTTGTGGTTGGCAATGGAAAAGATACCATTCGAACGCTTATTCTTCAAGAAAACGAAAATCCTCTGCGAGGTGACGGTCATGAGAAACCAATGAGCAAAATACGGATCACCGAAAACGTCGTTCGCTTTCTTGAAAAAACCAATCTCACCCTTGAATCAATACCGGAAAAGGGGAAAGTGATTCAAATTGCTGGGAATGCGAATTTGTCAACAGGCGGACAAGCCATTGATGTTACCGATCTCGTCCATCCGAGCATCAAAACAATGGCGATCACTGCTGCAAAAGCAATTGGTCTTGATATTGCCGGAGTTGATTTTCTTTGCAAAGATATTTCCGCACCTTTAGACCGCAATCACTCTGCTGTTGTCGAAGTAAACGCTGCCCCAGGAATCCGCATGCATCAATTTCCAAGTAAAGGAAAGAAAAGAGATGCAGGAAAAGCGATCATTGATTACTTATTTAAAAACTGGAAGGAAGCTGCAATACCGGTTGTGGCTATTACCGGTACAAACGGCAAAACAACAACAACGAGGCTGGTAGCTCATTTTTTAGAAGAGGATGGGATAACGATTGGCATGACGAATTCCGATGGCGTTTACATTGGCGGTGAGGCAATTGACGAAGGAGATTGCAGCGGACCAATCAGTGCCCGGAAGATATTGGCGAATCCAACCGTGGACATCGCCGTATTGGAAACAGCCCGCGGCGGTATTCTCCGTGAAGGATTGGCATTCCGTTTTTGTGATGTAGGGATTGTTACGAATGTGACGGAAGATCATTTAGGGCTGGATGGGATTGAAACCTTCGACCAGCTTGTGAAACTTAAACGGTTGATACCGGAAGTGGTGGCAGATGACGGTTATTGTATCTTAAATGCAGATGATCCCGAAGTTGCGAAAATGGCAGCCTATACAAACGGTGAAGTGATCTACACATCCACATCTGGCAATCATCCTCTGATTCAGCAAGCAGCAAAAGACGGTAAAACAGCTTGGTATTTAGCAGATGATGGGTGGATTTCCTGTCTTGACAAAGGAGTCGAAAAAAAATTCCTGCCAGCAAAAGAAATTCCGATCACAATCGAAGGAACAGCACGGCATAATATCGCAAATTTGCTGCAGGCATTAGCCGCTGCCCACTCCCAAGGACGATCGATTGAGATCTTAAAAGAAAAAGCGCTCTGCTTCTTGCCTACAGTTGAGCAATCAAAAGGAAGATTTAATCGATTTCAACTGGACGGAAGAGAAATTATTGTCGATTATGCCCACAACATTGCTGGTTTAACAGCGATTTACGAAACCATCCATCAATTGAAACCAATGCGGGTGATTTCAGCATTAACCTGTCCGGGTGATCGTCAGAACAAGGAAATTCGAGAAATGGCAAGAATTGCTGCGAGGAATTCGCACCAAGTCATCCTTCGCGAAGACGCAGATTTAAGAGGAAGAGCACCATCTGAAGTTGCCAATTTGATGGCTGAATCGATTTTACAAGATCCATCATCCACGAAACAAATTTCAATCGTACTGGACGAACTTGAAGCTTATTTACATGCTTGGCAGCAGTCCCAAAAAGGAGACTTGCTAATCCTGTTATATGAAAAATTTTCAGTCGCCAGTCACTTTTTAGAAATTCTTTTTGCAGAAAAACATGTGAATAAACAAATTATTTAACAAAACAGGATGGCTCGGCCATCCTGTTTTGGTTTATCCACGATTGAAGTTTCACTTTATGCAATAATTTCATCTGTTTCCGTTCTGG
>JAKACS010000461.1 GCA_021821235.1 Bacillota bacterium | reverse complement strand
TCTTATTTACTTTTCTTGTAAAGAGGACCAAAAAAAGGCATACTTATCCCGTCATCAGTTTTCACGCATACAATAACTGGTAGTTTCGTTCTTGAAAATATCTATGCGGATAGTTTTGTCCACCCTCGATAGAGCTGTCCAGTTTCTTGAACGGACATATAAGCCAAGACGTGTGAGGTTATGATGCATCGATCTACATGGGCTTCAACTGCTACACGTCCCCGTTTGTGGGCTCTACGTAAGCTAAGCCCTTCTTTGGCTTGTGCGTTAACTCGCTCGATGGCCGTTCTTTCCGAAAATTTTGTTTTAAATGATTGAAGATGTTGCGGAAATTCCGGATCTATTTGCGGCGTTTGCGATTGTTGAATCCGAACCGTTCTGCCTGTTTGGGCTCCACTACAACATTGAATATGGCAGGCTTCTGAACAAGTGATCCCTTCTTGTTTATACTTTGGATCAAATACGGGACATGTCCAAACGTATTGCTTTTTTGTTTCATCCAGCCCTTTCAATTTTAACTTATGTCCACTAATACAATGTGGAACACCATACTTATCGAGTTTTGCCATTCCACGGGCATCCAGTTCTTGATCCTTGATTTTTCGTGGATTAATCGGAGCCAATAGTTTGGCCTGAAGAATGTTTTTTGCATATTGTTGATTATCTTTACTTTGATAGATTCCATCTGCGCTTACGTATTGCACGTTTTCCAGAAATTTTTCAGGAAGATCTTGCTTTACCTTTTCCAAAGTCGGTTCGAGAGTTATAGCATCACTTTCTCCACCTTTAAAAACACATCTAGATAATGGGAGTTCCGATTTAACACCGCATACAAGCGCTACTTTATGGGCTATGTAAGAAACAGTATTGCTTTTTCTCATAAGTCCAACATTGTCATCCGTAGGGATTTTTGGACAATCGCATGGTTCAGAATGGCCACATTTGCGAACTGCATTTAAAGTGGCTTCGGCTTCGACATGTGTAGTATCGACGGCCAATTGTTCTTCTTTCTCTATAATTCCTTGTTGGATGTTGAAATTCACCATAAGCTGACGAGCCTTTTCCCATAACCCGTTTTCGATCATAATCTGATCAAAACGTTCAAAGGTCCTAAGGCACGGAGTGCCGGTAAAACCGCAAACCATTCGAAAATCAGAGTTCCCCACCACTTGGAGATGAACACTTGTGACCATGACTTCCACATAAAGAAGTGGGGCTAAAAGAAACGATTTTAACAGTGCATAAAAGTCAATTCCCTCTCGTCCTCTAGAAGATTTTTTTGGCTTCGCACTCACGTCCCTTGGCAAATGCGGAAATAAATCGACGTGAGATTCATCAGCATTCCTTTGATTCCTCTTGTCCCAATTTCGATGAAACCTTGCATTAATGTACTCTTGTTCAATGGGAGCGAAAACCTCTTCCCAAGGGAAATCAAGCGCCAATTTTACATAAGGGAGATGGCGCAAAGCGGAAAAGTTGTCTTGCGTAAATGAAAATGAGGGTTGAAGGTAGATTACATTTGAATATGATTTTGGTATAATAGAAGCAGTCATAATGAATTCCTTTCGTAATGGTTGTGTTGGTACTTCTATTTTACCAAAGGAGATTCATTATGGCTTTTCTTTTTGTCTAAATAGGCAAAGTTTCTATCTTCCATTAAACTCCTGTAAAAAATCAGGGTGGAAAAATTATAAAACGACCGAATTTGGTCCTATTTCGTCTAAAATGAGATTTGACAACTCGAAAGGTATTCGTTCCACGCAGTGACCGCGGAAACACTTTTTCAATTAACAATCAAATAAAGTCAATACTATCAAGGGTTCAGGATTTTTGTCCTGTGGCTCTAAAACTTAATGGCTCAAATGGTACAATTTCATCTGAAACAAAATAATCGTGTAACTTTTTTTGCCAATCAATAATTTCCTCGAGTTCAGCTTCAGTCAATAATATTTCGCTATTTTCCCCTTTTGCACTAAAATACCACGAATTTCTTGAAGATTTGAATACGTTATCATTCTCTAGATGGCCTAGGTACAACGTTTCGACAGTAAAACTATTGTCTTTTACTTTGAGACAAGTTATATGAGAAGATAACAAGCCTTGTTTCACATAATATTGGCTCCATTTCAATAGAGTAAACCCAAATGCTAGGTTCGTTTCTACTCATAACGAAGAGCTTCAATTGGTTCTAATTTAGCAGCTTTATTTGCAGGAATTAAGCCAAAAATTATTCCTAAAGACATAGAGAACAAGACACCTCCAAATACCACCTTCGGAGATATCAATGGTGGCCAGTGAGCAAAGGTGGAAACAACATAAGCTCCTCCCACCCCTAGGGCAATACCGATCATTCCACCTAAAAGTGTTAAAACCATAGATTCAATTAAAATTGCAGAAGAATTTTCCCTCTAGAAGCCCCGAGAGCTTTTCGAATTCCAATTTCTTTGGTGCGCTCGGCAACGGATACAAGCATAATGTTCATTACGCCTATTCCTCCTACTAAGGCATACTAGAAATAATAATAAGTCAATCTTCTGGATACCATTAACATTGAGACAGCGGAAAAAGTTGTGTAAATACGTTTGAAATCAATCTTCTTTGGCGAAAATTAGGATAAAATATTTTTCCCAAGGAGGTTTTTTCGACATGAAATTACAAAAAGAATTAGTCAAAGAGCTTGTAAACGAGAATAATTTTACAAGCACCAATCAAATCATGGAAGCAATCAAAGAAATGTTTTCCGACATTTTGGAGGAAGTGCTCCAACGTGAAATTAATGATCAGCTTGGCTATGAGAAAAACCAACGCCATAGTGATTCGCCGGGGAATTATCGTAACGGCTCAACAAAGCGGAAATTAAAAACTCAATTCGGCGAAGTGGAAGTAAACGTTCCACGAGACAGAAATGGCTCGTACGAGCCAAAAATTTTGGATAAATACCAAAGGAATGTGGACGGCATAGAGGAAAAAATACTGTCCCTTTACGCCCACGGCATGTCCACTAGGGATATTCAAGAACAGGTCAAAGATCTCTATAATATTGAGATTTCATCAGAGCTAGTCAGCAAGATTAGCGAAAAAGTTATGCCGCAAGTGAATGAGTGGCAAAGCCGCCCGCTTGAAGCCTATTATCCTTTTATTTTCATGGATGCCATCCATTATAAAATCAGGGATAATCACCAAATTGTCACGAAGGCGGCCTATGTGGTTTTGGGAATTAACAATGAAGGATACAAAGAAATATTGGGCATCTGGGTTGGAGGAAACGAAAGCAGCAAGTTTTGGTTAGGCGTGTTGAACGATTTGAAAACAAGAGGGGTAAAAACGGTTAATTTGTTCTGTGTGGACGGACTTTCAGGATTTAGAGAGGCCATCCAAGCCGTATATCCCTTTGCCGGCATTCAACGTTGTATCATTCACCAGATTCGTTCAAGCACTAAATTTGTTTCTTTTAAGCATATAAAGGAATTTGTCGCTGACTTGAAGCGAATCTATACGTCAATCAACGAGGAAGCAGCCTTGGAAAGACTCATGGAATTTAAAGATAAATGGGGCAGGAATTACCCATCTGCGGTTAAATCCTGGGAAGAAAATTGGGATATTTTGGCCACTTTCTTTGAATATCCGCCGGAAATTAGGAGAATAATATATACTACGAATATTATTGAAGGTCTGCACCGTCAATTCAGAAAGGTGACGAAAACAAAGTCCATTTTCCCAAATGATGACAGCTTAAGGAAAATGCTTTATTTGGCAGCTCAAAACATTACGAAAAAATGGACCATACGTTACCGTAATTGGGACATGATCTTAAGCCAGCTTGAGATATTAAACCAAACTTCATAATTGGGGACGCTGTCCCCAAACCCCAGACCGACTTCCT
>JAKACS010000460.1 GCA_021821235.1 Bacillota bacterium | reverse complement strand
AAAATCCCTTACATTATGAGCCACAGGACAAAAATCCCTAGCCCTTGATAATATTGGTTTTATTTGATGATTTATAAAAAAGCGTTCCCACAGTGTTGGCGTGGAACGAATACTTTATAATTTGTCAAATCCGATTTTGAGCGAAATATGACCAAAATCGATCGTTTTTTAAAATTTGAATCCTATTTTTTTACAGGGATTTTATAGAAGACGGGAACTTTGCCTATTTAGATAAAAATAAAAGCCATAATGAGTCTCCTTTGGTACAATAGAAGTGTCTTAATCAACTATCACGAAAGGAGTCTATTATGGCTACCCCTATTGTACCAAAATCTCATTCAAATGTAATCTATCTTCAACCCTCTTTTTCATTCATTCAAGACAACTTTTCCTCTTTGCGCCACCTCCCTTATGTAAAATTGGCGCTTGATTTCCCTTGGGAAGAGGTTTTCTCTCCTATTGAACAGGAATACGTCAACGCTCGTTTCCAACGCAATTGGGATCGGAGAAATCAAATGAATTCTGATCCATTTGAAGTGGATTTATTTCCCCAGCTTCCAAAGGATCTGAATACGCGACCTGAAAAATCACCCAAAGGTCGAAACGGAATTGATTTTTATGCCCTTTTTAAATCGTTTCTTTTAGCTCCACTTCTTTATGTGGAAGTCATGGTCACAAGTGTCCATCTTCAAGTTGCAGGAAACTCTGATTTTCGAATGGTTTGTGGTTTTACCAACACTCCGTGCCTCAGAACCTTTGAACGTTTCGATCAGCTTATGATTGAAAACGGATTATGGGAAAAGGCTCGTCAACTAATGGTGCAATTTAACATCCAACAAGGAATCATTGAAAAAGAAGAACAATTGGCCGTCGATACTACACATGTGGAAGCTGAAGCGACTTTAAACGCCGTTTACAAATGTGGCCACTCCGAACCATGTGATTGTCCTAAAATTCCTACGGATGACAATGTTGGACTCATGAGAAAAAGTAATACAGTTACTTACATAGCCCATAAAGTGGCATTAGTATGTGGTGTTAAATCAGAACTTCCTTTATCTAGAAGTGTGTTTAAAGGTGGGGAATCTGACGCCAAAACTCTCGAGCCTACTTTGGAAAAGGTAAAACAAGACCTTCCTAAAAAGTGGCTGGAAAATGTCCAGTACGTAAGTGCAGATGGAATCTATCAAAGCAAAGACAATCAACAACATACGAAAGATACTCTTCAAGCCAAGCTACTGGCACCCATTAATCCGCGAAAAATTAAGGATCAAGAATTGGATGCTCGTGGAATGACGAAGCTTGATAAGTATGGTGCTCCACATTGTATCAGTGGGCATAAGTTGAAATTAAAAGGGTTTGATGAAACCAAAAAACAATATGTTTGGACATGTCCTGTATTTGATCCAAAGTATAAACAAGAAGGGCTTTCTTGTTCAGAAGCCTGTCATATTGCATGTTGTAGTGGCGCCCAAACAGGTAGAACCATTCGAATTCAACAATCACTAACGCCACAAATAGATTCAGAATTTCCGCAACATCTTCAATCTTTTAAAAATCAATATGCGGAGAGAACGTCCATTGAACGAGTCAACGCACAGGCTAAAGAAGGGCTTAGTATGCGAAGAGTCCACAAACGTGGACGTGTAGCAGTTGAAGCTCATGTAGATCGGTGCATCATAACTGCGCACGCCTTGGCCTACATGTCCGTTCAAGAGACTGGACAACTTTATAGAGGGTGGACAAAATTATCTGCATAAAATACCAGTTACTGTAAATGAAGAAACCGATGACGGGATACGTGTGTCCTTTTTTAACCCCTTATAACAAAATTTGTAAAACCAATTCTGTTTTTCGATCAATTGATTTAAAAAACACCCTACTAGTTTCCAAATCCCTCCAAACAAGTTGGGTCAAAATTAATTTAGTCCTGTGGCTCTAATAAAAAAATGAACAATTCAATACTGTTATAATTTTTTCGGAATAACCAGTTATACTTGGTTTAAATAATTAATATTGGTTATCAAGGAAGAGGACTAATGAAAAGGCTACACCTTTTATTTTTTTCGATGATGCTACTGATACTTGTCGGGTCTGGATGTTCAACTAACGACAAAACAAAAGACTCAGAAAAGCAGACACAGAAAGTGGAATTGACGATTTCTGCTGCAGTAAGCTTGCAGGATGCCTTAAATGATATAAAAGTTAGCTTTGAAAAGGAACATCCAAATGTGAAAATAATCTATAATTACGGATCGTCAGGAGCGCTGCAGCAACAAATTTCTCAAGGGGCACCAGTTGATCTTTTCTTTTCCGCTGCTATGGATAAATTTGATAAATTAGTGAAAGATGGACTAATTGAAAAGAAAAATGGTACAGATTTAGTAGGCAATGACCTCGTGTTGGTAGTCCCGAAGGATTCAAATGAAGGAATCAAAACATTCGAAGACCTCATTAAAGTTAATAAAATAGCCCTTGGCACCCCTGAGGTTGTACCTGCAGGTCAGTATGCTAAAGAAACATTAGGAAAATTAAATATCTGGAGAGCAGTTGAAAAGAAAGTAGTTTATGCAAAGGATGTCCGTCAGGTGCTTACCTATGTAGAAACTGGTAATGTTGATGCCGGAATCGTTTATAAAACGGACGCATTAACCTCACCAAAAGTGAAAATTGTTGTTACGGCTAGGGAGAATTCCCACGACCCAATTATTTATCCAGTAGGTTTGATGAAAAATAGCTCCCATCCAAAAGAAGCTGCCCTATTCTATAAATATCTTCAAAAGCAAAACTCAATAAAGATTTACGAAAAGTACGGCTTTAAAAGGATAAAATAATTCGTATGCCAGCAGATTTTTGGTCCCCAATCAAATTATCTATTGAGGTAGCATTAGTTTCGGGAATATTAGCAACCGGGTTAGGGCTCATTTTTGGAAAAATTATGGCGAAAAGAAAAGTTAAAGGTAAAGCATTTATCGAAACTTTATTCCTTTTACCGTTAGTTTTACCACCAACTGTCATAGGTTTCCTGTTAATTATTTTTTTTGGAAGAGATAGTCCAATTGGTGAATTGATAGATGGGATTTTTAAACAACCTGTTATGTTTACGTGGTGGGCTGCTGTTATTGCTGCTACTGTAGTAGCATTTCCTCTAATGTACCAATCGGCTGTGACAGGATTCGAAGCGATTGATGAGGATATTGAGAATGCCGCTCGTGTGGATGGAGCAAATGAATTCAAATTATTTGTTTATATTTCTATTCCGCTTGCACGTAAAGCAATTATTTCCGGTGCTATATTGAGTTTCGCAAGGGCATTAGGTGAATTTGGAGCCACATTAATGTTCGCTGGAAACATTCCAGGAAAAACACAAACCATACCAACCGCAATTTATTTAGCCATTGATTCCGGTAATATGGAATGGGCTTGGTTATGGGTACTAAGTATTATACCAATTTCTTTTTTTATGTTAATTTTAGTGCAATTAATAAAATCCTAAGGCGTTTAAAAAAGAAGAAGAAAATGGTCTGGTGACGATTTCTCTTCTCCTTTTTTATTTTATCCATGTAAGGAATTTTCCTTACATTTAGTCAGGATTTGCGAATCAAAGTTTAGTTAAAATCCCGATATTCTTTGAGTGTCCACTCGTGGGAAAATATAGTTGAAATTATATTAAAATTAAGGGGGGACAGTAAATGCCCGAGGAAAAGAAAGTTAAATACGCAATGCTAATAGATTTACGAAAATGTGTTGCATGCCATGCTTGTACAGTTTCATGTAAAAGCGAAAACAATGTTCCATTAGGTTATTTTCGTAACTGGGTCCAAGAGATTGAAAGAGGTAATTTTCCAAATGTAACAAGAGCATCACTACCAAGGTTATGCAATCATTGTGAA
>JAKACS010000459.1 GCA_021821235.1 Bacillota bacterium | reverse complement strand
GGCATTATTCCGGCCATGCAGGCGAACCAGCTTGATGTTGCCATTGCCGGAATGAGTATTACTGATGAAAGAAAAAAGATCGTTGATTTCTCTCAGCCTTATTTCGATGCTGGTCTAACAGTTGTTGTCAAAAAGGATAATACAACGATTCAATCCGTCAATGATTTAAAAGGCAAAAAAGTAGCGGTTAAGAAAGGAACAACTGGTGCCAAATATGCAACAGACAATGCGGTTAAATTAGGGATCAATGTTGTTCAGTTTAATGACAGCCCTGCAATGTTCCAAGAAGTTTCCAATGGAAACGCCGATGCCTTGATCGAGGACTACCCAGTTATTTCCTATGCCATTGCCCAAAAAGACCTTGGCTTAAAAATTGTCGGTGACCGCTTAAACGGCGACAAATACGGAATTGCCGTGTTGAAAGGGCAAAATCAGGATTTATTGAAAAAAATCGATAAAGGTCTTGATGAGCTAAAAAAAGACGGAACTTATGACAAAATCATTCAAACATATTTAGGAAAAAAATAATGGCATCAATTAAAGAAAGGCGCGCATCGTGCGCGCTTTCTTTTTGAAGGAGATGATTGGAATGAATATTATTGCTGCGGCTTTGCCGATGCTGCTTAAAGGATTACAAGTAACTGTCTATATTTTTATTATTGCGATCCTATTGGGTTTTCTAATTGGTTTAATTATGGCACTGTTTCGCTTGTCGCCTATTAAAATTCTTAACTGGATTGCCAAAGTTTACGTTGATGCGATTCGGGGCACACCCTTTATTGTTCAATTGTTTTTCATCTATTTTGGCATCAATTCCTTGCATTTTGTATCTTTAGATAATATGACAGCTGGGATTATCACTGTTGCGATTAATGCCGGCGCCTATTTTGCCGAGATTATCCGCGCAGGCATTCAATCGATTGATAAAGGGCAAACCGAAGCAGCACGCTCCATTGGTTTGACTGGCTCGCAAACGATGCGCTATGTGATTTTGCCGCAGGCATTTAGAAGAATGCTGCCAACGATTACAAACCAATCGATTATTAGCTTAAAAGATACGTCGCTTTTATCTGTTATCGGGATTGCTGATTTGACTCAGCAAGGACAAATTCAAGCTTCGGCTACGTTTGAGGCCTTCAAAATTTGGCTCGCTGTTGGTGTGATTTATTTCATCGTTATTTATTTACTGTCACTGCTTGCGAATTTTGTAGAAAGGAAGTTTGAACTTCGATGAGCATTATTAAAGTGAACAACTTACGAAAGTCCTATGGCGATCATGAAGTGTTAAAAGATATTAATGCTGAAATTCAGGAAAAAGAAGTCGTTTGTGTCATCGGTCCTTCCGGTTCTGGAAAAAGTACGTTTCTGCGCTGTTTGAACCGTCTTGAAGAAATCACAGGCGGCGAAGTAATCATCAATGGCCATCATATCACCGATCCAAAGATCAACATAAATAAAGTTCGGCAAGAGGTCGGGATGGTTTTTCAACAATTCAACTTGTTTCCCCACATGACCGTTTTAGAAAATATCACATTAGGCCCGATCAAGATTCGCGGCATGGCAAAAGATGAAGCTGAAAAAACAGCGCTTGAGCTGCTTGAAAAAGTAGGATTGCATGAACGGGCAAAGAGCTATCCGGGAGAACTTTCCGGCGGTCAAAAACAGCGGGTTGCGATCGCTAGGGCACTTGCCATGCAGCCAAAAATCATGCTGTTTGATGAGCCGACCTCTGCATTGGATCCCGAAATGGTTGGCGATGTTTTGGAGGTCATGAAGCAGCTGGCAAAAGAAGGAATGACCATGGTCGTTGTAACGCACGAAATGGGATTTGCCCGGGAAGTGGGCGATCGTGTCATCTTCATGGACGGCGGCTACATCGTAGAGGAAAATAAGCCGAATGAACTATTTAGCAGCCCTCAACATAATCGGACAAAATCATTTTTGAGCAAAGTGCTGTAAAGTAAGAAACCAGGAATCGTATCGAGATTCCTGGTTTTTTGATGATGGGGCGGCAACAAAATTCAGTGCTTTCCCACATACTGCCGAACCATTTCCACTGTTACAAGTTTCCGGGTAGGAACAATTCCTTGGTTGGCAAGTGCATTTATTTGCTTTGTCACTTCGTTAATTTTCTCGGTTGAAAAATCTTTGCCCTCCTTGCATAGTTGAACAGCTTCTTCAATATAAAGTTCTCGCTGCTGATCAAGGATGCAAAATTCCTTTATCCGTTTATTTTGCTTATTGACATGGTTTGTGATAGCATGATGAACACTCATTTATTTCACTCCGATTTCTGTATCTTTTTTTTATTGTAACAACTTAAATAGGATAAGTTAAGCCAAAATAGGAATGCACCAAAATTATTTTTAAAAAAACTGAAAATTTAAGTCTTTGGATTTTATTTTTTCCATTTTTCGTACTATAATGTGTATTAAAGCTGTCACAAAAACGTCAAAAATTCCTAAAAGGAGGGAGAACAAAGGGATGATTCGAATGGCTTTGTCAGGGGTGCTTGGTTTTATTTTGCTTTACATTGAGTCGGTGATCGTTATGCAGCTTAAGGGAATGGGAACGATTGAATTTGGCGGAATAACACCATTTATTAACGTTTGGGCAATGAATTTCTTTTTTGTATTTGCAATTCTTACACAAGTTGGAAATTGGCTTGAGTACAGGATGGCATTAAAAGGAGAAAAGGATGAATTATTCTAAATAAAAAAGGCGCCTCGGCTTCCAAGTTAAACTTAGAGCAGAGACGCATTTTTTTAGCTAATCAGAATTTATATTCATAAATTCTGAACGCATAAGGGCAACTACGCCTCTGTCTTCGCCAAAGGCTCGCCAATCGGCGAGTTTTCTTTATCACGCACTTTGATTTATTGACTGATCTCGTTTAAATACAGTTTTGCGGATATAAGGGATAACCCAGCGGTCTAAACCGAATTTTCCAGCATTGTATCCGGCAAATACGATGAAGATTCCAATCAAAATGTCCCACGGGTTGGAAGAAACGGTACCAGCCATAACATACGAGAAGTTCATTACCAGTGCGAAAAACATCGCTGCAGTCGTTAAGCATCCTAAGATAAGACCTAGCCCAACTAAAAATTCCCCCCAAGGTACAAGCACGTTAAAAATACCGGAGTTTGGAAGTGCGAAGCTTTTTAAGAAACCAACATAAGTGCTGTAAACAATACTTCCATCTGGGCCTTTTACCGGATTGGCAACAGCGCCTTTTAGAAAGCCTGAAGCATCAAATCCGCCTGTGATTTTGTGAAGTCCCGCTGTCATCCACTCATAGCCTAAATACAAACGTAAAAGTGCCAAAATTCCCGCAGCGACTGTGTTCTCCCTCAACCATTTAACCATGAAACTCACTCCTTTAAATAATTTTATAATGATATATTAAGTACACTGTCAATATAGCAAATTAAACCAATAAAAAGGGGGAATTATTCAGAGTTTCACTATTTTGTCAAAATGGTTTGAACAAAGTTTGAACTACCTATGATGTATTCTCGCTACGAATCAAGTCATTCATTTGAACAATAATGCACTGTCCCACACTTACTTCTTTTAGGAGAAAAACCCCCTGAGCTAACGCAAAATACCTGTATAAGTTTTGCATAACTAACCACACCTATATGAAAACGTTCACACATTAAAAATTAATAATTTTCCACAATGATTGAAAATTGGGTAATAAAATGATTGTATAAATATTAAATAGACAGTATAATAATTCAATAAGAAGGATATGTGGGAGATGAAGAAATTGAAAGCAGCGATTATTGGCGGAACGGGATATGGATCAATTGAATTGGTACGGCTCATCCATAAGCATCCGATTCTTGAAGTTGGCACCGTTATTTCAAACTCACAGGCAGGAGAGAGCTTTAAAG
>JAKACS010000458.1 GCA_021821235.1 Bacillota bacterium | reverse complement strand
ATGGGTTATGTCATTGGCATTGTCGATGAAGAAAATTCCAGGTTCAGCTGAATATGTTGCACAGATGTTGATCAAGTTCCAGAGCTCTTTTGCGCGAATCTTTTTATAAACGCGCACTTTATATCCCATCTTTTCCCATTCGCGAACATCACCGACTTTATGCCATTCCTCGTTATAAATTTTCATTGTTTCTTCGTCATAACTTTCGACGTCAGGAAAGCGAAGCTCGTAATCTCCATCGTTTTCAACAGCTTCCATGAATTCTTTTGTCAAGGTAACAGAGATGTTCGCCCCTGTCAGAAACTCAGGATTATGAACTGTAAAATTACCGCCAATTTCAAGCTTTTCTTCAGCATCAGCAATAATTTTTTCACTAAAACCACCGTATCCCGGAATCGCTTTGTAATTCACAATTCCTTGGTACATCGCTTCTTCCTGCTCTGTTAAAGGAATGAATTTCAATTTACCCTTCGCATGCTTGCGAATCGTTTCATCATTTGTATTTTCAAGCAAGAAGCGTAAAATTTTTGGATTTTGCATCTTTGAAATAATAAATTCAATAATATCTGGATGCCAGTCCGCCAGCATGATCATCTGGGCCCCTCTGCGCGATCCGCCCTGCTCAACTAAATGGGTCAATTTTGCAATATCATCCAACCATGAAACGGAGCCGGAGGATTTGCCATTTACCCCTTTTGCAAGGGTGTTACGCGGTCTTAATGTAGAGCCGTTCGTTCCAACGCCGCCGCCGCGGCTCATAATTTCCATCACTTGCTTGCGGTGATCAGAAATGCCTTCGCGGGAGTCGGCAACAAAAGGCATCACATAACAATTGAAGTAGGTCACGTCCGTGTCTGCCCCTGCGCCGTAAAGCACCCGACCTGCTGGAATAAAATTCAGATTCACCAGTTCCTGGTAGAACTTTTCAAACCATTCCTGGCGCTTTTCTTCAGTCTCTTCCACAGCAGCAAGCCCGGTCGCATTCCGCTTGGCAATTTGCTCATAAAAAATCTCCAACGGCTTTTCGATTACATCTAAGGAGCGAACAATGATACCCGTTTCAGATTCTGCCGGGTCGTCCAATACACCTTTGAACTCCTCTTCCACTAAAACCTTTGCCTTTTTGTTTTCCCAGTCAATCTCAGTAATGTATCCAAGTCCGCGTGCAGGAAATTTTGGATCCTCTTTTATTGTTAAAACAACGAAGTCACCATTTGTGAGCGTAATTTTTTCAGTGTCCTTAAACGAATAGCGGTCAATCATCACCAAACGCGAAACACCCTTGTGCGTCATTTTCATATCTGGCGTCACAGGGTGTACTTGTGGGAACAAACCGATGTCCTCGTTTAATCTTTCGAAATCAATATTCAGTTTTTGTCTTAAACCAACAGCCATGGAAACATCTCCTTCAAAATCAAACTTACTCCTATCTGGATTCTAGTAGATTTTTTACTAGATCTAGTTCGTAAATGGATTACCCTAACGTTATCATATTGAAACACTTAAAATCAATATATAGTACTTAAAATATTTTCGACACCACTACATATTGTATTTGAGACAAAAAACTATTTTTTTGTCAAACTTAAAAAAGAATAGATTTAAGAGTAAATAAGGGAAATTCATTGATATTCGTTAAAAAACAATCAATTTCAACATAATTCAACATTTGCACTTTCGCTTGCTAGAATGAACGAATGCCTTTTTTGCAAAAGAAAAGGCGGCATTCGCCGCAGACCTCTTTTACCTTTTAAAGTTCCATTCGTCACTTTCATAGCGGTCTTTCGCAATTTTTTGCACATATGCCAATTCTTCTACAGTCAACTCATACGGAACAAGTTCAATTTTAAGTCCTTCAGCGAAGCCTTTATAAAAGGCCTCCTTCGCTTCTTCCACCGTAATCTTTCGAGAGCTTATATCATTAATCGCTACCGCTTTGTTTTTGAACGCTTTTTTCATTCTTTCCTTTATTCGCTCATTCGGGTATTTAAAAAGGCTAAACAGCTTGTCTTCGTCGAGATCCAATAAAATCGAGCCATGCTGCAATATGACGCCTTTTTGCCTCGTCTGCGCACTGCCGGCCACTTTTCGGCCTTCCACAACGAGTTCATACCAACTCGGCGCATCAAAGCACACCGATGAACGCGGATTTTTAAGCGCGTCCCGTTCGTCCGATGTTTTGGGCACTGCAAAATAAGCTTCCAGACCCAAATGGTGGAAACCTTTCAAAATCCCTTCAGAAATAACCCGATAAGCTTCCGTGACAGTCTTGGGCATTTCCGGATGATCCTCGGAGACAATAACGCTATAGGTTAATTCGTGTTCATGCAAAACGCCGCGCCCCCCCGTAGGTCTGCGGACAAATCCAAGCTGATGATGCTTAAGAGCATCAAAATCAATTTCTTTTTCTGCTTTTTGAAAATAACCAATTGATAATGTCGCCGGACTCCAGCCGTAAAAACGGATCACTGGCGGGAATTTACCTTCACTATGCCAATCAAGCAATGCTTCATCAAGCGCCATATTAAAGGATGGTGAACTATAACCTGAATCGATAAATCGCCATACTTCTTTGTTCATCGTTAACCCTCATTTTTTTGTTGTTTAAATGCTTTACGCGTTTTTAAGTCTAACAAAATAACTGCCAAAAAAAAAGGATGATGTTTTGTACATTCATTTTAATTCGATCTGACAAAGGAATTTTTGTGAATGATCTTTACTGAATCCAAGCTTGACTACTATAATAAATATTAGTGCAGCATAGCTTGAAAGGAGCAAGAAACACAGTGAATACATTTTACAGCCTACTAATCACCATCGTTGTTATTGCCATCTATTATGTTTCTCGATGGCTTTACCAGCGAAAAATTGTTAAAACGGTAACTGAAGAAGAGTTCCGTGCCAGCTACCGGAAAGCACAGCTCATCGATGTTCGGGAGCCAAATGAATTTGAAGCGGGACATATATTGGGTGCCCGTAATATTCCGATGTCGCAGTTAAGAATGAGGATGCAAGAGCTGCGTCCTGATAAACCTGTCTACCTCTACTGCCAAAGTGGCAGCCGGAGTAGTCGTGCTGCCCAGTTTCTATACCGCAAGGGCTATAAAGACCTCACACAGCTCAAAGGCGGTTTTAAAGGCTGGAGCGGGAAGGTCAAAGCTAAAAAATAATAATAGAAAAAGGCTGATTCTACAACCGGAATCAGCCTTTTTTATCATTAATTTTTTTGGTAACGGAGAATCGGTTTTCTTGCTGCCATTGCTTCATCGAGACGGCCGACAATCGTTGTGTGCGGCGCTTCCTGAACGATTTCTGGCGTTTTTTCTGCTTCTTTCGCGATTTGGATCATGGCATCGATAAACGCATCGAGCGTTTCTTTCGACTCCGTTTCAGTTGGTTCAATCATAATGCACTCTTCCACATTTAACGGGAAGTAAATGGTTGGCGGATGGTAGCCAAAGTCTAAGAGACGCTTCGCAATATCCAATGTCCGGACACCGAGTTTTTTCTGTCTGCGGCCGCTGAGAACAAATTCATGCTTGCAGTGCTGGTCGAACGGCAACTCATAATAGACAGCAAGTCTTCTCATCATGTAGTTTGCATTTAATACCGCATACTCAGTGACAGCTTTCAAACCATCAGGCCCCATTGTCCGGATATAGGTGTATGCTCGGACATTAATACCGAAATTACCGTAATAAGGCTTCACCCTACCAATTGACTGAGGCCGGTCATAGTCCAGTACATATTCTTCTCCCTGTTTTGTGACAACAGGCTTTGGCAAAAACGGAATTAAATCGGTTTTGACTCCGACCGGGCCTGAACCTGGTCCGCCGCCGCCATGTGGCCCAGTAAATGTTTTATGAAGATTTAAGTGTACAACATCGAATCCCATGTCGCCAG
>JAKACS010000004.1:12847-18983 GCA_021821235.1 Bacillota bacterium | reverse complement strand
CGGCAACAAGCAGCTCCTCTTCAAGAATGTTCATTTTCTTTTTTAGCTGGTACAGTTCTTGAACTTGCTGCATTGTAAGTTGATCAACTTCTTCCTTTAATTCCTTATAAGGGTCTTTTTGAAAAAAAGAAATGATAAGAAAAAAAAGCGACAGACCAAAAAGCACAAGTATCGTCATTTCCATAAATTGCACCTCAACAGTTCACTTACTAGTTGTATTTTACCATTATCCATCATTTTTTTCGACATGACCGATCGACGATAATGGACTTCTTTTTTAGCTGCTTCATAAAGCAATATGTCGAAAAAGTTGGTTTTTATATAAAAAGAGGGTGTCGAATTTTCTTTTTTGTCAGCAGTGGAAAAAAACATTTAGTTTTAATGCCCTGCTGGATAAGGGAAGGCAAGAAACGACAAAATGCGTTTATTGTACAGTTTCTTCGTGAGTGCTACTATTAAATAAGAAAAGTAAATGAATAATGGATGCAATAGTTGCATAGATTAATAGTTTGCGGACTGGAGGAAAGACATGCTTGATGAAGTGATTGAACGAAGACGGAATGGTTTTTCCTTCCGGCAAGTTGAAAAGAGAGTAAAGACAACGGCTGGATCTGTCCGCTATCGCTGGAATAAAGTGGGGAACAGCAACGATCACGAGAAGCAGTCGGCGGATAAAGTAAGCTCTTTCGAAGAGATCACCCCCGTATTTACGACAGAGCTTGTCCTGAAACAAACGGATACTCAAAAGGTTGCATTAAGCTGGCAGGCTGTTGAACTTCCAAAAACGGTAGTGAAACATTTTTTTCAAGCCAATTTTGACGATCTTGTTCAAGTGATTCGAATCTATGATGTTACGAAACGAAGCTTTACTGGCTCGAATGCTCATCATTATTATGAATTGGCCGTTTCGTATTCACATGAAAGCTGGAACGTGAAAGGACTGCCTTCTAATCGAAGTTATGTTGCGGAATTGGGAGTAAAAATGACGGAAAATGACTTTTTTCCTATTCTGCGTTCAAATGCTGTTCAGCTTGGTTTTGCCAGCGAAATAGATGTAGAAAAAGGCAGTGAAGCAAACGGAGAAACAACTCCCGCTTGGCTGGAACATGTGAGCACCTATAGCTATTATCAAGAATCATCGCAAAAAGAAATGGAGAGCAAAAATGACTGAAGTTTGCCCGCAAAAAAGACAGAATGTTGAAAGTCAAAACGTTAAAATTCTCATGCTCACATGGGAATATCCCCCAAATGTTGTTGGCGGTTTATCAAGACATGTACATGGTTTGTCAAAGCAGCTTGCCATGATCGGAATAGAAGTGCATGTGGTAACTGCTGGATGCGGTGGACTGCCTCCATATGAATATTCTGATGGGGTTCATATCCACAGGGTTAAACCATTAAAGGAAAATGACGAGCAATTCCTTCGATGGATAGCTGGTTTGAATGTTGCAATTGCTTCAGAAGCCGCAAAATTGGCTGCGAAAATAAATTTCAAACTGATCCATGCCCATGACTGGCTTACCGGTTCTGCGGCCATGGCCTTAAAAGATGTATTAGGACTGCCGCTATTGGCAACCATACACGCCACTGAATATGGAAGAAATGCAGGAATTCACAATGAAATGCAACGGTCCATTCATGAGCAGGAACAACATTTATTGAATATGGCAGACCATGTCATTGTATGCAGTGAATTTATGAGGGAAGAACTGTCACTCGTATTTGGATTAGATAGGGAGAGAATCTCGATCATTGCAAATGGAATTGATTGCATCAAATCCCTGCCAGAAAAAGAAATCGCTTTCCCTCAATGGGAAGGAAAAAAGCGTATTTTTTCCGTTGGCCGTGTCGTTTCGGAAAAAGGTTTTGCGACCCTGATCGAGGCAGCAGCACTCGCAAAACAAGCCAATGCAGCCATCCATTTCTTGATTGCCGGCAAGGGTCCGATGCTTGAGACATACCGGCGGCAAATTATTGAACGGAATTTGCAAGAGTACATTACGTTTGTCGGCTATATATCGGATGAAGAGAAGGATGCCTACTACCGACAGTGCGACATTGCGATTTTTCCAAGCTTGTATGAGCCGTTTGGGATTGTTGTTTTAGAATCAATGAATCACGGAAAGCCAACAATTGCTTCAAGAGTTGGCGGATTGCAAACGATTCTCCAACACATGGAAACCGGATTATTGATTGAACCGGGTGATGCAGCGCAATTGCTTGATCAGATTCATTTTTTACTGAAAAATCCACAAAAAGCGCAAGAAATTGGTTTACAAGGCAGAAAAATGGTGAAAAGCTTATATGGCTGGAAACGGATTGCAACCGAGACAAAACGACTAATGGAGGATCTGCTTCTCCGACAGCAAATCAATCCAAATGATGAACAGTTGATTCGAAAATAAAATTTTTAAAAAGGTGTAAAGAGAAATGGTTAAACTAACTGAACTTGATAAAGTAGAAGAAATTTCTTTTTCGTCAACCAAACTTGATTCACTCCATTTTACTCCGGGCATATGGCTGAATGGAAATTGCCATTGGCTTCACGATGTTCGGGAAAAAGTAATTTATACTGAAAAAATGACTGTCAAAGTAGTGCTCGAAAGGATTCATTCAAAAATTTGTTATTATCGGCTATTTGTCAGCAATCATAGTACGGAATCGAAAGAGATGAAGGTTTTAGCTGCCCATTATCATCCCAATCTGCTTGAAAAGCAGTTTTCATTCGCCTCGCCAACAGACCGAAATGTGTTTCATTTAATTAATCATGACGTTTATATGGTGAATGCCCGCTGCAATGGAAAACCCGCTAACGAATACACGATTCAACCGTTCTGGAATCTAATTTCCAATCAAATTTGGAATTGCGAACAGCATGGCAGTCTTAAATATCAGCCGATGGTTAAAGGGCCATCCACAAGCATTTTGGCGTTAGATACAACAATTGGAGCCCATGAAACAGTGCAAATCCATTCATGGGTAATCCACGGGAAAAGCAGGCAGGAAGTTGGGCTGCTCAACCATGTTCTATTGAATAAACAGATGAAGCGATAGTGTTTCAACCATTTCCAAAAGGCCGTTTGCAGAACTTTTAAAAACAGTACTAGCATTTCCCTTTGAAAGATGGTATTATAGAAAAGTCGTATGAACTTTACTAGCAAGTTTGGAGGGAAATGAACATGCGTGTGAATATTACGTTAGCTTGCACAGAATGTGGAGACCGTAACTATATTTCAACAAAAAATAAACGTAACAATCCCGACCGTCTTGAGCTTAAAAAATATTGCCCAAGAGAAAAGCGGACAACAACACATCGTGAAACAAAATAAAGCAGTAGGTGCTTCCTGCTGCTTTTTTTGTTAGGATAAATAACTGAATATTGATAAAAAACGGCTGATTAAAACAAATGAGGAGAAGATGAATGAACGATAAAAAAACGATTCGAACACAAATGAAAGCCAGTCTAAAAGACCTTTCCAAACCTATCTACGAAGACTTTTCTTATGAAATAGCGAAGCGGCTTTACGAACAGCAGGCTTGGAAAGAGGCAAAGGTGATCGGGATTACCATCTCAAATCCGCCAGAAGTCGATACATACCAAATCATTCGCAAAGCGTGGGAGCAAGGGAAACAAGTTGCTGTACCAAAATGCCACCAAGCTAACAAAACTTTAACGTTTCATGCACTATCGCAATTCTCCCAACTGGAATCCGTATTCTTTGGCTTATACGAGCCGATTGAACAGCAGACGGTAAAACTGGATGCAAAGGAAATCGATCTTTTGCTTGTACCGGGATTGGCTTTTACCAAAAAGGGATATCGGATTGGTTTCGGCGGTGGGTATTACGACCGTTTTTTACTTAACTATCAAGGTGAAACGATTTCGTTGGCTTTTGATTTCCAACTGATTGAGGAATTTCCTGTACAAGCACATGATATTCCTGTTGCAAAAATCATTACGAATAAACAGGTACTTGATACTAAATGAGGGAAGGGAGTCTGTTTTTTCTTCTGATTGCTTCTACAGGTTTGGCAGGTTTCTATGTTCAATCGCTTTCCTTAAGCGGTGCTGTTGCCGCGGTTGCGATTGGATCGGCAGTCTACCTTGGCTTTGGAGCAAAGGGGCTGGTTCTTTTAGGTGCCTTTTTTGCATCCTCCAGTTTGTGGTCAAAGTACAAAGCATCGTTAAAAAAAGGAATGGAAGAAAAATTGGCGAAAGGGTCACGAAGAGATTGGCGGCAGGTATTTGCAAATGGTGGAACAGCCGCAATGGCCGCTCTCATTTATTCTTTTGATCACATGCCGCAATGGCTGCTTATTTTTGCGGTGTCTATTGCAAGTGCCAACTCTGACACTTGGGCCTCTGAAATTGGTTCATTAAGCAACAAAAATCCAATTGATGTAAGGTCGTTTAAGCGTGTTGAAAAAGGAACATCTGGCGCAATCAGTTTACTGGGCAGCGCTGCCGGTCTTCTTGGCTCTTTTGTAATCGCGGGTTTGGCGGGTGCTTTATTTTCTTTTGATCTAAAGATGTCCATCTTTATTTTTCTTTTCGGTTATGTAGGAAATCTCATTGATACAGTACTGGGAGCCTCTATCCAGCAAGTCTACCATTGTTCGACATGCGGGTTGAAAACAGAGAAAAAGAACCACTGTGGTCTGCCGGCTAAACAAATTAAAGGCCTCCGATTTGTTGATAACGACATGGTGAATTTTCTTTCAGGATTTCTTGCAAGTCTTTTGGCAGTAATAGTACTGCGTATAATATAAATAATTGAACTGTCGGTGTATGTTACTGGGAGAACACGAAAAAATATAGTTGTATAAAATTGCATTTTTGGGAGGAAATACATGTTAAATCGGGTAAACAAAGTTGCACTGATCGGTACCGGGTTTGTTGGTTCAAGCTATGCCTTTGCACTTTTAAACCAAGGCATTACAGAAGAACTTGTCTTAATCGATATTAATAAGGAAAAGTCTGAAGGGGATGCGATGGATTTGAATCACGGTCTTCCCTTTGCACCTTCCCAAACAAAAATCTGGTTTGGAAGCTATGCGGATTGTGCGGATGCAGACCTAGTTGTACTGACTGCAGGAGCCAATCAAAAGCCAGGGGAAACAAGGCTCGATCTTGTTGAGAAAAATATCGCCATTTTCAGTGGGATTGTTAAAGAAATTATGAACAGTGGTTTTGATGGCATTTTCCTTGTCGCAACAAATCCTGTCGATATCTTAACATATGCCGTTTGGAAATTTTCCGGCCTGCCGAAAGAGCGTGTAATTGGGTCGGGTACGATCCTCGATACTGCACGGTTCCGCTTTTTACTTGGTGATTATTTTGATGTTGATCCGCGCAATGTCCACGGGTATATAATCGGTGAGCACGGAGACACAGAGCTTCCTGTCTGGAGCAATGCGGATATTGCTGGGACCCCTATCTCACAATGGACGAAAAAGGACTCGGGTTTTGATCAAAAAGAACTGAATGAAATTTTTGAAAATGTTCGTGATGCGGCATACCAAATTATTGAACGCAAAGGGGCTACCTATTACGGAATTGCAATGGGGCTTGTCCGATTAACAAAAGCAATCCTAAGGAACGAGAATTCAGTATTAACTGTTTCAGCCTACCTTGATGGTGAATATGGTCAAAAGGATATTTATATTGGTGTGCCTGCTGTCGTCAACCGAAATGGCGTCCGGGAGGTTGTTCAGCTTGAATTAAACGAGGAAGAGCAAAGAAAATTCTCCCATTCTGTTGAAGTATTAAAGAAAACGATGGAGCCAGTTCAGAAAAAATGGCAGCAATAACGGCAAGTGGATGGATAAAAAGCGGACAGGCGACTCAAACTAGTATTGGGAGGGATCAAAATGTCTCGCACACTAACATCCATTTTGCTAATTGGAACGATCGGCTATACTGCCTATCGCTACCGCTACCGTCTTTTGAATCTTTTGATCGGAACGGGATGGGTTCGCCGAATCGCAGTAGGCTCATTTATGAGCTTGCCATTTGTTAAAAACAAACTCATGCAATCCGTTTTTGGAGGACCATCTGCCTGGTGAAAACCACAGATGGTTTTTTCTTTAGCTAATCAGAATTTATATCCATAAATTCTGAACGCATAAGGGCAAC
>JAKACS010000004.1:0-12837 GCA_021821235.1 Bacillota bacterium | reverse complement strand
TGGTTTTTTCTTTATAGTCATATCCAATAGCCGATTTCGTTTATAATAGAAAAAAAGAGGAAAAAATGAAAAAACATTAAGAAAGTAGGGGAGCCATTGAGCTCAAAAGAGAAGTATATTTTTTGGAGGTTGGCGCAATTTTTCATAAAAAACCGCGGCTATCGCATTGTCCAACGATCGGAAAGTGATGATGAGATATGGCTTGAAAAAGTCGAAAATAAACGGCTACCGATTATTCGCCTCTTGTTCCATTCATTGGACTGGAGCAGCCGGATGCAAAGAGATATTGAGTTCACTGCTGCAAATGGAGAAAGGATCCGCCAGCAGCTGAACCGAGGTGAGTTGAACCTTTTAAATATTTATATCAGCCCATTCCCGCCTGTTGATGATTATGATGAGCGTACAAAGGAACCGTTTGTTTCGCCAAATGCTAAGAAAACAGCCGTCTTAACTGTGATCATGGCACAGGGGGAATATGAACAAAGTTTTGAAAAACTATCCCATTTATTTGGTGCTGATGCGTCTTTTCCCATTCATGAAACCTATTCGGAACAGGCGGTCCTTGCTGTCAAACAGAGTTCACTCGATTTTGCTGCGAAAAAAGCAAAAAAAGAAAGTGATGTGTTTGGTGGTGGCAAACCGTTGTTCACGTATGCCTTTATCTTGGTTCAAGTCGCGATGTTTTTTTGGCTTGAACTCCAAGGTGGGAGCACCAATACGGCCACGTTGATTCGATATGGAGCGAAATTCAATCCGCTAATTTATCAAGGAGAATGGTGGCGGTTTATTACCCCAATTTTTCTCCATATTGGTTTTCTTCATTTAGCCATGAATACGCTGGCATTATACTATATTGGCATTGCAGTTGAGCGGATATACGGGAACATTCGGTTTTTTTTCATTTATTTATTTTCGGGAGTAACAGGCTTTATCGCTAGTTTTTTGTTCAGCTCATCATTGTCAGCGGGTGCGAGCGGCGCGATTTTTGGAGGATTCGGTGCTCTGCTTTTCTTCGGTGCTATCTATCCCCGGCTTTTTAATCGTACAATGGGAATCAATCTTTTCGTGATTATTGCTATCAATCTGGCATTTGGATTTTCGGCAACAGGGATCGACAATGCCGGGCATATTGGCGGACTAATTGGCGGCTTTCTTGCTGCAGGAGTGGTTTTTTTTCCGAAAAAGAAGAAGCCGCTTCTGCAGGTATTGTTTTTTCTTATGGCTGCTGCGGCTGTTTGGGGCTCTTTAACGTACGGTTTCAGTGAAACAGTAAGGGCGAAGGACATTGGATCAAATCTGATTTTAGCTCAGAATTATATTGATAATCGGCAATACAATGAAGCATATAACATTTTACAGGAAACAGAGAAAAATTCTCAGAAGCCGACAGCGCAGCTTTATTTCTTGCTCTCGTTTTCTGAAATAAAAAAAGGGCTGCTGCCTGAAGCGAAAAGTCATCTCCAACAGGCGATTAAGCTGAAATCAAATTTCGATGAAGCCTACTATAATTTGGCGCTTGTTTACCTTGAAGAAAACAATCTTATTGAGGCAAAAAAATATGCCGAAAAGGCTGCGGAGTTAAAACCAGATCAGAAAGAATATGGGAATCTTGTAAATGAAATCAATGTCCATATTCAATCATCTGGCGGAGGAGTATAGGTTCTCCTTTTTCTGTTTCTGTTAAAACAAGCAATTTTGTTCGATCCTTTGCAATCAAAATAAGCGGGATTGTGCTCCCATCCGGGGGTACAATCGTTCCATCCGCTTTTTTAATTCCGAGAAAATAATTTTTATAGAGCCCTTCCCACAGGTTTCCAATTACTCTTTCCGTTTCTTCTTTTGAGAAGCCGGGCAAAGCCTCGCGGGTGTACAGTTGGGTTAACGGATACGCATTGTAGTGATTAAGCTGAATAGAAAACGTGCGCAATCCTTTTTGCCAGCTTGACTGCAAAACATTAGCCGTTTTGTCATCAAGTATATTTTTCCATTTTGCTTCTTCGTCATTTCCTGCTTGTTGAAAGGTAAGCAGGGGCTTAAAGGGTGTGCTGATTGCATACATTGCTGTACTTGTCATGGTTTGAGCGCTAAAAATTTCCGCTTCGTTATGATGGATTTCAGCATAATGGAAGGTCAGTGCTTGAAGAAGGGCACTATCACGTCCAATCATTTTTTTTTGCTGGTTTATTTGTTCCGTATTTGTCTGCCACTTGCCTAATTTGCCAATTAATCTACCGTTTGAAAAGAGCAAACTGACATCCTGGCGCAAATACGCTTTACGATCCAGAAGCGATTTCGTTTGCCAGACATACGAGTATGTTCTTTTTTTTAATGGAATGAATTGGCCTAAGGATGTTGATGCACTTTGAAACGATACCGTTGGATCTATCGGGAAATACGTAATCGTTTCCTGAACCGGATCTGTTTTGGCCTTGAAATAAACGAAAACAATGGAAATCAATAAACCAATTGCAATAAAATATTTGTATTTTTTCATTTGACCACAACCTCATGCCGTAATGCTAAAAATATATGGGACAAACACAAAAAACATGCCAAAAAACAGGCAAACAGATGAGGTTTGCAAAAGCAGACAAGTACGGAAGAGAATAACTCTTGAGACAAGAGGGTGTTTCGATTATACTTATAGTACACTCCACTTTTCTTATATGAGGATAACAATGAAAACGGTTTATGAGATTCAGCAGTTTTTGAAACAGTTTGGCACTGTCATTTATATAGGCGATCGGATTGCGGATCTGGAACTAATGGAAGACGAACTGATAGAGCTGTATCATGCCCAGTTGATTGGCGTAAAAGAGTACCAAACAGCGAAATTACTTTTAAGACATGAAATTCAGTTTTTAAAAGAAAAAAATCAGAGAGAAGATAGGTGAAGAGGATGCCGGATAAATGGTTGGTCGGTGTCGATCTTGGCGGCACAACGACAAAGCTTGCTTTTATTAATACATATGGTGAAGTCATTGAAAAATGGGAAATTCCAACTGATAATTCTGAATCAGGGAAATACATTACGGTCAATATTGCAAAATCCATTGACCAAAAGCTGGAAGAGCTTGGTCAAATAAAGCAAAATTTGCTGGGGGTTGGTATGGGAGCTCCAGGTCCTGTTCATTATGAAACGGGCGTAATTTTAAATGCTGTAAATTTGGGCTGGGAAGACAATTTCCCGCTTAAAGATCTGTTGGAAGCGGAAACTTCACTGCCTGCAGCCATCGATAATGACGCCAATTGTGCGGCTTTAGGGGAAATGTGGAAAGGTGCCGGGAATGGCGCTAAAGATCTTGTCTGCATTACGCTCGGCACTGGAGTTGGCGGCGGCGTAATCGCCGGCGGAAACATTGTTCAAGGAGTTAACGGAGCAGGCGGAGAAATCGGCCACATTACAGCAATTCCAAAGGGCGGTGCCCCTTGCAATTGCGGGAAAACAGGCTGCCTTGAAACCATTGCTTCAGCAACTGGAATTGTCCGCTTGGCGAAAGAGGAATTAGCAAAAACGAATGCCAGTGGTGAATTAAAAGACCGGTTGAGTCAAAGTGGATCTATCACAGCAAAGGATGTTTATGATTGTGCCGATAATGGTGACATGGTTGCAGCAAAGGTAATCGACGAGGTGTCTTTCCATTTAGGGTTGGCACTTGCCAATATCGCTAACACGCTGAACCCGGCAAAAATTGTCCTTGGCGGCGGTGTCTCAAAAGCTGGAGATCGTTTGCTTAAGCCTGTTAAGAACTACTTTGACCAATTTGCTTTCAGTCCTGTACGAAAGTCAACCGAGCTTGCACTCGCTACATTGGGAAATGATGCGGGGATCATTGGTGCAGCATGGCTTGTTAAAAAGCAATCGGAACATTTATAGGCTGTAAAGGGAAAGCTTGTGGTTATCTGCAAGCTTTTTTTTGTTTTTCGAAAACATCTTTTTTTATTGCTCACATAGGCTTTATACTATCAGAATTCAAATCTTTCTTTGGGAACTGTTAAGATTTCCACTAAAATGGGTAGAGGAGGATAAAGATGAGGTTTCAACCTGCGTGTGTAAAAAATAGTTCTCCATGTGACTCTAAGTGGCTTGAGGAATGCATCCTCCATCTTGAAAAAGTATATCCGTTTATCACCCGCCGTTCGATTGGTACGAGTGTTTCAGGTAAACCGCTATGGGAAATTCAAATTGGAAAGGGAGCGAAGAAAATTCATATGAATGGTTCATTTCATGCCAATGAGTGGATTACCTCCGTTGTGCTCCTGAACTTATTGGAACACTACTTGTTTTTAGTAGCACATGATTTGCCATTCATGGGGTTTTCAGCCGCTGATTTATATCGACAAACATCATTGTCGATCGTGCCGATGGTGAATCCCGATGGGGTCGACCTTGTGTTAACTGGTCCACCAGATCAATACCGTGAAGCTGTATTGGCGATTAACGAAGGTAGTGATGAATTTGTTCATTGGAAAGCCAATCTGCTTGGCGTTGACTTAAACAAGCAATATCCGGCAAACTGGGAAATTGATCAAAAGCGAAAAGCTCCTGATGGACCAGCCCCTCGAGATTACCCGGGAAAAGCACCATTGACAGAGCCGGAATCGATTGCCATGGCGAACTTGGCTGCAAACAGCAATTTTGACAGGCTGCTTGCTTTCCACACCCAGGGAGAAGAGTTTTATTGGGGATACGAAGGTTTGGAGCCGCAAGAATCAGCGATAATCGCAAAGGAATTCGAACGGGTGAGCGGCTATAAAGCGATTCAATATGTTGATAGTCATGCAGGTTACAAGGATTGGTTTATTCAAGAATTCAGACGTCCCGGATTTACGATTGAACTAGGCAAAGGAATTAACCCGCTGCCGCTGTCCCATTTGGAAAAAATAATCATAAATATGGAAGGTCTTTTTTTTGCGGCATTGGCAATTTAAATCAAGTTGTGATTAAAAAATAAGAATGGAACCGTTTTCCATTCTTGTATAAAATGTCTTTTCTATATAAAATTAAATATCGTTAGGGAAACTTTTGCTACAGGAAACCTGTTAAAATAAAAGCCGGTATTTATACGGCTTTTTCTTTCTTCTATAACTTTATAGAAAATTTTTAATTTTTTAATGGCAATGAATCATTAGATAACTCGCGAAAAGGGGGGAGTGAAGTGTTTCAACCATTTATTAAAGGGAAAAATGGTTTGGCAACCGGGGCTTTTTTGCTTGTACTTTTGTTTTTTTTATCTGCTTGTTCCATTCAGCAGGGCACAAAACCTCATCCTGGAAAGCAACAGCAAGGCAGTCAGCTACAAAAAGACACAAGTACTGTTCATAGCAATCGCTGGAAAATCCCAATGGCCGTTTCGAATGGCGAATTTTTCAAAGGGGTTGGCTGGCTTACGAACGATACGGTTCTCTATATTACAAATCAAGGCCAATCATCTTCTGTTTTCCGATATCATTTTCCAACGGGAAAAAGCGAATTATTATTTAAAAGTGAATACCCAATTGTGACCGTACAAATCAGTCCAGGAAAAAAGTACCTTTTAATTCACTCATCCCCGTCAACCTATAAAGGAACGATTACGGTGACGGATCTAAAGGGTCATGTAGTGTGGAGTGAATCCATACCTTCATACGAGCTTTCGTTTGAATGGAACCCGTATAATGAATCAGAGATCCTCATCTCGAAGTTTAATGAGGATTGGACGTTTCAAGTTTTTCTTGTTAGCCTTGACACCCGCTCGGTAAAACAGCTTTCTGTACCGCAGCCGTTTATGAAATGGATGGACAAAGATCATATTGCGTATTTGAACGGGGATCAGGCAAGTCCTTCATTGTTTGCACCGCTAGTGGTAAAATCTTTGGCTGATCAGTCGGTCCATACCGCTTTTTCAAATATTTATCAGTTTTCCGCCTTTAAAGAGAGGACGATGACGATTACCGTCAAAGGTCAAGATCAATCTCAGGCCGTCTATACTTTTTTCGATCCAAAAAACCGCCAGTTGGACGCATTTTCAATGCCGCAGCTCTCCCAGTATTCGGATTGGCTTGTGCCGTTTTATGACTATATTGAAGCAAAAGATCAGTTTCTTACTTTTCAGCCTGTTAAAAGTGGGGAAGCGGATGCATACAGAGATGGCTTCCAACTTGTTTCAAAGCTGCTAACGGAGAAAAAATCGGCCGTTCTTTTTCAAAATCTCAAAAATGAACCACTTAGCTGTTCTCCATCGGGCGAAACATGTTTATACGGCACGAGTTTAGAAAAACTCATGGACCTAAAGGCCAAAAAAATTGTGAAATGGGTGAAGGGGTGAGCCATTCGTTCGCTTTCTTTCAGCAGTATGGTAAAATTATTTTTGGAAAACTTAAATCATAATAATGAAGGTGAATTAAAATGGCTATAGTGGATGTTGCAATTATCCCCATTGGGACGGATTCGCCAAGTGTCAGCAGCTATGTTGCAAATGTTCATAAAGTTTTAAAAGAATATGAGCAAGCAGGGAAGATACGTTTTCAGCTTACACCGATGAATACGGTGATCGAAGGGGAGCTACCCGTTCTGTTTGAAGTGATTCAAGCAATGCATGAAACTCCATTTAAGGAAGGGATTCAGCGTGTCGCTACCACAATTCGCATTGATGACCGCCGCGACAAAACGCGAAAAATGGAAGACAAAGTAGCAAAGGTCATGGATCTGCTAAACGAGCAATAAAAAAGGCTGCCGTGGTGGCAGTCTTTTTTAGCTAATCAGAATTTATATCCATAAATTCTGAACGCATAAGGGCAACTACGCCTCATGAACCGCCAAAGGCTCGCCAATCGGCGAGTTTTCTTTATTTAAAATCAGTTTTTTAGATCGTGCTAGTTGGAACGCCATGATGAATAATCGTCATGATTGAAAACCATCCGAAAACCAGGATCGTCGCCATTCCCCAGAATACAGCCAAGAAATTTTTGCTTTTGAGTGAACAAAATACCCCATAAGCGGCTAGAATTGTAATTAAGGCAAAAATAAAGACAAGTCCCATTAAAATGCCTCCTTAGAAAGTAGTTGTTCTCGTTTTACAAAGTTTGTGTTTCTGGATATAGTATTTAGTACATTTACTCATTATTTTATGGGGTTTTATCATGATTGTCGAGAGTTAGTTAGAATTATCTGAATAATTGGTTCGTTTTGAAAAGAAGCAGGAAGATGGAGGGAAAAGAATGAAGTGGTCGCAAATTCCTTTAGGGATTATGCAAACGAATTGCTATATTATTGAAAAAGAGGATGGCAGCTGTTTGCTTTTTGATCCCGGCAGTGATGGAGAAAAATTAATTCAATGGCTTGAACAAAAAAAGCTGCAGCCGCGGGCAATTGTCCTTACACATGCCCATTTTGACCATATAGGTGCTGTCGATGATGTCAGAAAGCATTTTACGATTCCTGTGTACGTCCATGAAAAAGAAAAAAATTGGCTAAGTGATCCAATGCTGAATGGCTCAAAGGTTTTCCGGTTGCAAAAGGCGATTACTGCAATGGCGGCGAACCGCTTTTTTTCAAAGGAAGAGACAATAAAAATTGAAGGCTTCGAGTTCGATTTATTCGAAACTCCTGGGCATTCTCCGGGTAGTGTTTCCTGTTTTTTTGAAAAAGAAGGATTTGTCATTTCCGGTGACGCCTTGTTTAAGGGCAGCATTGGCCGGACAGATTTGCCAGAAGGAAACCATTCGCAACTGTTAACTAGCATACACAATAAACTGCTCACTTTGCCAGAAGAGACGATTGTAATGCCTGGGCATGGACAGGTCACAACCATTGGAGATGAAATGGACAGTAATCCTTTTTTAAATGGGTTTTAATTGACGTCTCCTCGCTAGGTAATGAAAAACCCTTCTCAACGGAGAAGGGTTTTTCTGGGGGATGTTCTATTCATTAATGGGAGGGGATATAGTTAAGCTACTGAATATACAATACAATAAAGTTAACACTATGTCAATGTTGTTAATTAAAGGAGAGGCTTGAAATTGATTTCGTTTCTACATCAGTTAATCGAACGCTCACCGTCAAACCTTATCACCTATAGTGATTATATCAGTGCTGTTCTCTACCACCCTCACTATGGTTATTATATGAAAGAGAAACAAAAGATTGGCCGTGAGGGTGATTTTTTTACAACAAGCAATGTTTCAGATGTTTTTGGTAGAATCATCGCTAAATGGTTTTCACAATTGATCCGGCTCCACCAGCTCCCGCCTGTTTTTTGCGAAATTGGCGCAGGAAACGGCAGATTTGCCCGCGCCTTTTTAGAAGAATGGAAGGAGTCGGTTCGAACGCCCCTTTCTTATCGAATTGTTGAAACGAGCCCATACCACCGCAAACTACAAAGTGATTTATTGCAGTCAGATTTTGATGTTGAACAATATGAAAGCTTACTCGAAGTTCCATCTTTTGAAGGCATCCTCTTTTCGAATGAACTGTTTGATGCCTTGCCTGTTCATGTCATAGAAAAAGAAGGTGGACGTTTGTATGAAATCATGATTGGTTTAAAAGAGGGGAAGCTGTATGAGCAAAGAGTCCCGTTTGAAAATAAAGCCATACAAGCTTTTTTAAAAGAATCAGGTTTGCATCTTGGCAATATGCAGCGAATTGAAATTCCGCTCTCGATGCAAGATATGTTGAAACAATTTGCTGCCGTGTTAACAAAAGGTATCGTCATTACGATCGATTATGGCTATTCGAATGAAGAATGGATGGAACCATCAAAAAAAAATGGAAGTTTAAGGGGGTATTTTCAGCACCAAATGGTAGAGAATGTGCTGCTTCACCCAGGTGAAATGGATATCACTACTCATGTCCATTTTGATTGGCTGCGTCAAAAAGGAGAAGAATTTCAACTGGAATTTGTCACGCAATTACGGCAGGATGAATTTTTACTGAAAGCGGGTATTTTAAAGGAATTAGCGGATCATTATGATCCCAATCCGTTTTCCGCAGTCAGCAAGCGAAATCGGGCGATCCGCAGCTTGATCATGCCATCTGGAATGAGTTCTTCTTTTCATGTTGTCGTCCAACAAAAAAATCTTAAACTCAAAACGGAGAAAGAACTGTTCGAAACTGAATAAAAAACGCTGGAATATGTATTCCAGCGTTTTTTAAATTCATTTTTTCTCTTTTCGTTCATTGATCGAACGTTATTGATATGACTCAATGCTGAAGGTGTACGTTCATTTTTGATAGCAGGTTATTGACTTCCGCCTAACGGCATCATGAAAGTAGTCCAATATGTAAAGCCGGCAAAGAAAATGGTTAAATATGCTCTGAAAATATACAAATACATACGTTCGGACAGTTTTAGATAGCTTAGTAGAACAAAGAATCCCGTTTGCGCCAGGAACAGTAATGCTGTCTTTTCCATATGGCCAAGATAGAACATTACGGTAAAAATCCCTGTCCAGAACCCCAAAACTCTAAACATGCGATCCATATGCACCCCTCCTTTAACCCTTCCTTCATTCCCATCCACCCTAATTATAAAATAAACGGAAACGAAATGTAAATATTGGATTTCAAGTTAATTGGAGACGAGTGCTTGGTAGCTGCATGTCTCGCAGCCGGCAAACATATTTTCTTTTTCAATTAATTGAACCGAAGAAAAGAGCGTTTCAAACATTCCTTTAAGGAACTCGTGGTGCATACTGCAAACCGCTTCCGTCTGTTCAAGTGCAACTTCTTTAAAAGGGCAATTAAAGATTTGAAAGTAAATTTTTGTTTGATCTCCGCTAGCTTCAAACTCGGGATAGAAGCCTGCGAGTGTGGCAGCATTTTTTAAAATGCGCAATTTCTCATCAAAGGAAAGGTCGTCTCCGGGCAGACCTTGTTTTGCTAATTCTTGTTCAATCAATTCTGCCCCAAAACGTTTTCCTGTTAAAAATAATGCTTTTCTGCCATCTTCACCAAGCGACATCATCGTTTCAATCGCCACTTTGGATAAAAGCATGTAATCACGGAAAGGAAAATGCAGTTGAATGACATCTTCTGAAAGCCGGTATAAACGACTTGGTCTCCCGCCTTTGCCCGTTTTCTTCGTTTCCGATGAAAGCATGTTCACGTCTTCAAGTTTTGATAAATGAAGCCTCGCAACATTTGGATGGATATTAAAATTATCCGCTATTTCTTGAACGGTTACTTCCCGATGCCTTTTCGTAATATATTGATAAATGTAATACCTGGTAGGATCTGATAAAACGTTTGTAATCTTTAGCGTTTGTTCCATATTTATCACCTCGGCCCCCCATAATTTACTCCATTATAATACAGTGCTCAACCTAAGGGAACGAGGTTAACAATGTTAACACTATATGTTTAGAAAATGTTCACAATTCCCCACAAATTTGCTTGTTACGAAAAAAATCATAATGATTTTTTTGCAAAATTGTGGATGGTTAGTGCCGCCTGTTTCGTTTTTTTACCTCGGTATAAACGACATATGGAAGAATGCCAAACCAGCGGTACCAAAAAGAGCCACGCGATTCTTTACGTTCTTGCCGCATTTTTTTTCTCGATTCCTTTGGCTGATCCATATATTGTACAAATGTTTGCGCTATATATTTTACATAATCATTCGTTTTCATTGTTCATCTGCCTTTTTTTATTCATTCTTTCCAAAATTAACTTTTTTCAACCCATTTTGTAAGTTTTTTTGAAACGGTGTCATAAAAACCATAGCCATAAACGGTTTCCCCTGATTTTAATTGCAAAGTGAGTGTGAATTTTTGAATGCTTCCACTTGGAGGATCGATTTGGTAGTTGATTGTGCCGTCACGAAATGCAAATGACCCAGATGTTGTGGTTCCATCACCCGTTTGAAGGATTTTTTCCACTTTTTTTGATGTTGTCAGCATATAGTATTCCTGCATATGCGATATTTTTGTATTGTAGGTAAATTTACGCTCGGTCAAATGCTGTTCAACGCGAATCGAAAAGAAAATGAAAAAAATTATCAACAGTGACAAGGTCAGCGGATAAGCAAATCCTTTTTGGTTATGAATCATGGGGAATCATTCCAATCTAGAAAAGAATAAGCAACAACGCGAAAGATTTTTCCTGTCAAATCGGTTACAGTGATTTCGATCGCATTTTTTACTGGACGAAAGGATACGGCTGCTACATTTTGCAGTAAAATTTCATGCCCTGTACCATTTACTTGCCGGCGGAGCGTTTGATTGTATTTTTCATACGATACTGAACCGGCCTCGGATGTAAAAATAACGGTTGTCTCATTCGGAATAACGGCGTTTGAAGTTGAATGAATTTCTCTCTTGATTTGGTTGGAAAACACACTCCATTCCATTTCCTGTAAATGACCATTAAGGTCTCGTGTTGGCAGCATGATTTGAAAGAGAGGCAGAACAAAGTACACAATGATCGCGAAAACCGAAAGTGCAAAAAGAGTTTCAATTAAGGTGAAGCCTTGTTTATTCAGCAAACTGGCAAATGGTTTTCTCAGGAAAGCGCGCCTTTTTTTCAAGGGTGACACACACCTCCTTTTGATTATCCGATGGACTGCTAGCCCAGGTGATCTTATACTCGTTTCCATTTCGAAAAATAGAATGACTAGGGGAAGGGATGCCATTGATAATGAGCGCATTCAACTCTTCGTAAAGCAGCTGCTCCGCCAGGCTTTCCCGCTCTAGCTGTTGCGACTGAGTGTTTAAATCAGCCAGAAGTGGAACGAAAAACAAGGCGAGCATCAATAAGGCTGATAAGGACAGAAGCAATTCAATTAAAAAGAAGCCATTACTTTTCCGTAACATAGAACCGCCCCTTCCCGATTAAAAAGGTCATTCGATACGACTTGGAATCTGCTTCAATGGCAAGTGTTCCAAATTTTGTAATATTCCCATCAGGGGTGAATTTGAAAAATAACGGCTGGGAAAGCGGGATTACCTTTATCTGATTCGAATAGGTTCTCTGAACGAGTAGCGGCTGGTCAAATCGAGTGCGTATATAGTATGAATGCTGATCAGCCTGAATACTGACCGTTGTTTCGATTTGATGGGCCAACGAGTACTGTTGGGCATAGTATAAATCTGTTTGAAACTGGGTTAGAAATGAGTCGACTTCCGCTTTTTCATATTGAGGTTTAACCGTGAAGGCTGTAATGGAAGATATGATCATAAATACGGACAGCACAAGCAGAGATTCTGCTAAAGTGAATCCCCTTTCAGAACGGCTCATTACGGTGTACTCACTTTTGAAACCGTGCCATCTGCATCGATGCTGACCGTCGTTTTGCCATCGGGACATTTTGTGGTATTTAAGTACTTTTCCGTGACGAGATCGTCTATACTTGCCGGATAGGCATTATGCTCTATTTCATAAGACTGTACCTGGGATTGAACCATTTTGACAAATGCCTCACAGCCCTTATTATTGATATTTGAATTGTGTTTTGTAATATTGGGGATGGTGATAATTAACAAAACGGAGATGACCAGCATCACGATCATCATTTCAATTAATGTAAACCCTTTTTCATTTTTCATTTACATTTCCTCCTTGTTTAAATGCCATCCATTAGATGAAACATCGGCAAAAGAATGGCTAAATACATTGAGACGATTAACAATCCAATCAGTACATACAAAAGCGGCTGAATCATTTTTAAACTTTTTGCGGTCAACTCTTCTGCTATTGCCATGCAATGCTGGCTATAGAAAAATAACTCCTGACCAAGCTTTCCGTTCTCTTGTCCGTGTTTAACAATCAAAGCAAATTCTTTTTCAAAAAAAGGAAATGACTGCAAAATGGTTTCCAATTTTTCCCCGGTTACGAGCCCATCTTTTAGCTTTTTTGCGAGA
>JAKACS010000457.1 GCA_021821235.1 Bacillota bacterium | reverse complement strand
GTACCGCGTCGAATCTGCGAAAATGTTGGCGACAACAATCCATATGATGCAAGGGACACCGTATATTTATCAAGGTGAAGAAATCGGGATGACCAATCCGAAGTTTACATCCATTGACGACTATCGCGATGTGGAATCTCTCAATATTTATCAAATTAAAAAAGAACAAGGACTGCCCGAACAAGAAGTTTTGGAAATTTTAAAAAGCAAATCGCGTGACAATTCGCGTACGCCTATGCAATGGGATGCAAGTAAACACGCCGGTTTTACGAGTGGAACACCGTGGATACACCCGGCAAACAATTACCGCGAGATTAATGTGGCCAATGCGCTTGAAGACCGGAATTCAGTTTTTTATCATTATCAAAAGCTTATCCAGCTTCGAAAAGACTATGAGATTATTACGACCGGAGAATTTCAGCTCTTAGCAGAAGAGGATGAACGCATTTTTGCCTATGTGAGAAAAGCGGAAAAGGAAACATTACTGGTTGTAAGCAATTTTTATGGATCAGAAGCGGAGTTTTCCCTCCCGGAAGAGGTGAAGGTTCAAGGGTTTATCCGCCGTATTTTACTGTCAAATTATCCGGATTCATCGGATCAATTTGAGAAAATGACGTTAAGGCCATATGAATCCATTATTTTTCACCTGAAAAAATGATACAATAAATTGGGTGATTTGATGGTGAAGAATAAGTTTCAAATGATTTATCAGGAGATTGCAACGCAAATAGAGGATGGAGTTTATCCGAAAAATTCAAGGCTCCTTTCAGAAAATGAGTTAGCGGAAAAATACGGGACATCGCGAGAGACTGTTCGAAAGGCGCTCAATCTTCTTTCGCAAAATGGCTATATACAAAAGATAAAAGCAAAAGGCTCGATTGTACTCGATATCGGGCGGTTTGATTTTCCGATATCTGGACTTGTTAGCTTTAAAGAAATTAGCGAACGAGTGGACAAGCCGTTCCATACCACTGTCTATGAGCTATATTGCATGAAACCGGATGAGTTTATTCAAAGGCAGTTAAACTTAACGCCAAAAGATGAAGTTTGGAAAGTTGTGCGCTCAAGGGAAACAGAAGGCGAGAGAATTATTCTTGATATAGACTACTTCAATAAAAAGTTTGTGCCTTCCTTGACGAAAGAAATTTGCGAAAAATCGATCTATCATTATTTGGAACATGAACGGCATTTAAACATCAGTTTTGCCAAAAAAGAAATTGTCGTTGAGGAATGTACATCTGAAGATCAAAAGTTTCTTGATTTAAAAGGCTATCAGCACGTCGTTGTTGTCCGCAATTTTGTTTATTTGGATAATGCGAGGCTATTCCAATATACGGAATCAAGGCACCGCCTGGATAAATTTCGGTTTGTTGATTTTGCTAGAAGAAGCAAGTGAGTGTTGGAGGCGCAAGGGGGATACCCCTTTGCGCCTAATTTAGTTGATAAAAACCGGGAGACGCTGTAATTAGAGAACTTCCAATTCCACTACTAATGCAAGCAACAGTTGCAAGAGAACTTGGATGTTGAGGGCGATTTGCGTGTCGGTCGTCGTAACATTGACATTTTTTGAGTTTTCAATGATCGTTTTTTGCAAAGTTACTTGCTGAACTTGCGAAGATTGCAGCAATTCCTGGGTAATTTGTTCTGCCATCTGCCCGTCAGCAATGGATATGCGAACAACGACAAGAATAGCGGCTTGCAATGCAGCCTGAAGGGAAAGAGCTGCCTTTGTATCGGTCGTATTCACAGTAACATCACAAGAATCTTTAATTAAAATCCACTCTTGGGACAATTGATTCATCACTTGAGTTTGATTCGCTTGTTCAGTAGGTACATTGTTGGCACAAAACTCTGCCATTGGGTGCTCCATGTCGGGATCTAATGCTGACCAGCGTCGCTCCCGGTACTGGGACGGACGGATTAATTCACTCCCCATATCTCCTGCTCTACATGTTCTTCTTACCATTTGAATTCCTCCCTTGTTTGATTTCCTTTCTAGCGTATGCTTGTCTACTATTTTCGGTTTGGACAAAACGACAACAGCAATCGTTTATTTTCTCCGATTCCGTTTCCGAAATTTAATTTCATTTAATTGATTTGTACTTGCTTGCGGCTGACTTACTTGCAATTGGTTTGCGGCTTGCTGTGAAGGGGAAACAGGCGGATCGTTTTCAGTAATTTTTTTCTGCAAGTGAGTTACCAGGTATTCTGTTCGATCTTTCAATGAATAGATCGTTTCTTTTAGCAGTTTCCGCTCTTGTTCACTTAATGAAGGCCTTTCAGTTGTAACACCATATTTTTGCAATGTTTTAGCAACGAGCAGCCTAAGGAGATTAGCTTGTATATTTTGACTATCCGCATTTTTTGAATCCATTTTTCAATCCCACCTTTTTCAAATTCTTAAATAGAGTATGTTAGTAAAATAAAAAGGAATAAGCCAAAGGTGGAATTTATAGTGAAATGGTCATTTGCACTTGTCTGTCACGTTTAGTTAGCAAATTCGATCGACTTCTTGTGGCAACCTTTTGAAATTTGCGAATTTCGACAATAATAGTGAAAGTTTTTTCCACCATCAGACAAATGTTTTAGTATGCTTTTCTTATAATAGGAAAAAGAGGATCGTACGAAGGAGAGATTGTGGTGAGAAAATATCAACTCTATTTGATAGAAGATGAATTTGCCGCGCATTACTTCGGAAGAGAGCGGATGTTTTTCCAGCTTTTTCAGGAATACGGATTCGCAAAGGGAGAACTCAAAAACATTATTAAAAAACAAATTCACTATATTACGAAACCGCTTCATGCCTTGAAAATTCGCCAGCTTATTCAGCAGCAGCTTGGTAAACGAAGAGGGTTCCAATACGATCATGGAACTTACATAATTGAATTGAACGGCAGACAAAGCAGAGCGGAATTGGAGATTAACGGGAATATGGTAACGATCGAAGCGTTCGGAAGCTATGAAGCAGAAACGATTTTTTTTGAGGTTCTAAGAAAATGCGAGCCATCCTTCTTGGCAATCGATTTCGAACATCAGCGATTCGGCTGGTTAAAACCGATAAAAGAAAGAAAATTTGTCTAATTGAATCAGATATTGTATTGTGGAGCAGATTTTAGTACACTGTAAATTAGACAACATGAAGGAGGAAATACAATGGTGACCACGATTCTAGTAGGTATACTAGCTTTGGCAGCTGGTGTGGCACTAGGTTTTTTCATTGCTCGCAAATATATGATGAGCTATTTAAAGAAAAATCCGCCAATCAATGAGCAAATGCTGAAAATGATGATGATGCAAATGGGAATGAAGCCGTCCCAGAAGAAAATCAATCAAATGATGCAGGCAATGAACAAGCAGATGAAATAATTGGGACAAGCACTCAGATGAATGGGTGCTTTTTTCATTTTGAAAAAATTGTCCCGATGTTAGGTACTTTTAAGAAGTCGCGATTTTTGCGGGAAAGCAGTCATTTCCGATTCAATGGTTGGAATATACTTTACTATCGTTGCACCAGCATTCGGAATGAAGTAAATTATTATCTTTTCGCGGTGGATTTTGGTAGAATAAAATGGAATACGATGAAGTGGGAGTGTTGAGATGGCGGATGTAAACATTTTTCTAGCTTTCGGAGCAGGGTTTTTAAGCTTTATCTCTCCATGTTGTTTACCTCTATATCCCGCTTTTTTATCTTACGTTACAGGCATGTCTGTTGGTGAGTTGAAAAGTGAGAATGTCATGCTGCAAAAACGAAGTTTGCTGCATACTTTATTTTTCCTGATTGGATTTTCAATTATTTTTATCGCAATTGGCTTCGGGACATCGCTGATCGGCAGCTTTTTCCGAGAATACCAAGACTTGATTCGCCAACTGGGCGGAATCTTTATCGTTTTCTTTGGGCTGATAGTTGTCGGT
>JAKACS010000456.1 GCA_021821235.1 Bacillota bacterium | reverse complement strand
TCCCAAGCATTACAAGGAGAAAATCAATAAGATCTGGAGGAACACCACGTGCAGCCATTATTTTTAAAACCAGTCTTTCAAGAACGAATTTGGGGCGGAACCGCATTACGAGATGAATTCGGCTACGAAATCCCTTCCGAAAAAACAGGTGAGTGCTGGGCCATTTCCGCCCATCCAAATGGTCCTTCGATTGTCGAGAATGGTCCACACGCCGGCAAGCGATTGGACGAACTGTGGAAAGAACAACCGGAACTATTCGGAAACCCGTCGGAAGAGGTTTTTCCACTGTTAACCAAAATCCTTGACGCCAATATGGATCTTTCTGTCCAAGTTCATCCAGATGATTCTTACGCAAAAGAGCACGAAAACGGCGAACTGGGGAAAACAGAATGCTGGTATATCATTGATTGCAAAGACGATGCTGATATCATCATTGGTCATACTGCCAAGACGAAAGAAGAACTCATTGAGCAAACAAAGCAAGGAAACTGGAATGAATTGCTCCGCCGTGTAAAAATCAAACCCGGCGACTTTTTCTATATTCCAAGTGGCACGATTCACGCCATCTGTGAAGGAACCGTAATTTTAGAGACGCAACAAAGTTCGGACACCACCTACCGCGTTTACGACTATGACCGCCGGGACGACCAAGGAAACTTGCGCGAATTGCATTTGGAAAAAGCAATCGATGTAACCACCGTACCGCATCAAGATGCTGGAAGCCGTCCGAAAATCGAGACAAGAGAAAATGCCGTCATCACCACCTTTATCGAATCGGACTTTTTCTCCGTCTATAAATGGGACATCAGCGGCAGCACCACATTTGCGTTTAATGATCAATATTTGTTGTTAAGCGTGATCGATGGCGAGGGTACGCTGTTTCACGAAGGAAAAACCTATGATTTGAAAAAAGGGGTACATTTGATTGTGCCTGTTGGCTTTGGGGAATTTGCGTTGGATGGGAAGATGAGGGTGATGGTTTCGAGGAGGTAGGAATTAAAAAAGTAGAAATGAAATTCCAGTGCAAGTGTTGATTTTGTAAAAAAGCGCCTCTAACTTTTTTTTAGGGGCGCAAATTTGATAAGTTTTTCAATCATATTGTTATCGGAACTTCATCATTATTGATAAAGTTTTCCACAACAAAGGCGGAAACACCTAATGCAGTTGAGTATTTGGAAAGCTTGGAAAAACGCAATTCGACTTCTTTTTGATGAAATGGCAAGGTATGGTTTTCAATGGTATTGCGAATCGGTTGTTCTAGCCATAATTTTGCTTTCGCCAGACGATTACCAATAATGACTTGGTCAGGATTAAACGTATTAATAATATTGTTGATACCAAATCCTAAATAGCTGCCTATCTTCTCAAACAATGAGATTGCATTTAGGTCATGATTTTCAGCGGATTCAATTAATGTATCTAAAGTGATATTTTTTTGATTTGCCATTTTTAATAGTGCTTTCTCGGAAGCATACACCTCCCAGCACCCTTTACTGCCACAGCTGCATTGTTTTCCGTTTACTTCGATAATCATATGACCCATTTCACCTGAGAAACCATTTTTTCCTTGATATAAATTTCCGTTTAAAATAATTCCCACGCCGATGCCGATGCCTGCACTAACATAGATGATATTTTCGCCGTCCTGACCAGCACCTAGTTGTTTTTCACCCTATGCACCGGCATTTGCTTCATTTTCAATGATAACAGGAAGCTGGAATTCATCCTCAATCTGCTTTTTTAGAGAAATATTCTTCCATCCTAGATTAGGAGCAAGTAGCACAGTTCCTTCCTTTTCAACAATACCCGGAACACCAATGCCAATACCAACTGCACCATAGCGGCTCTTTGGCATACTTTCTAAGAGAGTTTGTATCAATTTTTGGACAAGTTCGGCTATAACTGGATAAGATGTATCAATAATCGTTTGATTCTGTTCAAATAGAATTTCACCTTTTAAATCCGTAAGAACACCCAGAATATAATTGACACCAATATCAATTCCTATGGAATAGCCGGCAACTTTATTAAAATGAAGCAGGACTGGACGTCTGCCGCCACTCGATTCTCCGGGGCCAGATTCATAAATCAGTTCCTCTTCTAACAACTCATTGACTAAGGAGGACACTGTTGCCTTATTGAGCCCAGTAACTTGGGCGATATCCGCCCTAGAAATCGGATCCTTCTCCATAACCATCTGTAAAACAAGAGATTTATTATTTTTTTTTACGACTTGTTGGTTCCAAGTAGTTAGCACAGTATTTTTCTCCTTGCAAAAAAGAGTTTATTTAAACCTTAGTTTGTTTGATATACAAACTTATTATATAATTCTACATTTAAAAAAGCAATTTACTTTAAATACAATTCCTGTTAATTTCTTAATCTTAAATAAGTGTAAATAAATTAGTTTGTTCAGTAGACAAACTAAGTGAAGGGAGTTATAATTCAATTATGAAACAAGTTTGAAATTAAAGATTAAAGAGCTTGAATTTTCAATGGACTCTTTATCTTTAATTAAATCAACTTGCAAGCGTTAACAAATACAAGTATAGGAGGAATCGTAATAATGGCTTATTTTGAAACAGTGAACAAAATACAATATGAAGGTGCTTCGTCTAAAAATCCATTAGCATTCAAGTACTACAATCCGAAACAATTAGTAAATGGTAAAACAATGGAAGAATGGTTACGCTTCTCTGTTGCTTACTGGCATACTTTTACAGCTGATGGAACCGATCCATTTGGAGTTGGTACAGCCATTCGCCCTTGGGGTCATTTAACTGGAATGGACTTAGCAAAGGCGCGTGTAGAAGCTGCATTTGAACTTTTTGAAAAACTGGATGTTCCTTTTTTCTGTTTCCATGATGTTGATATCGCCCCAGAAGGTGCGACATTGAAAGAAACGAATGAAAATCAAGATGTGATTGTTTCGATGATTAAGGAATATTTGAAAACAAGCAAGACCAAATTGCTTTGGAATACTGCTAACATGTTTACAAATCCAAGATATGTCCATGGTGCAGCAACTTCTTGCAATGCCGACGTCTTTGCATATTCTGCGGCAAAAGTAAAGAAAGGTTTGGAAGTAGCTAAAGAACTCGGTGCAGAAAACTATGTATTCTGGGGCGGCCGGGAAGGTTACGAAACCCTTCTCAATACCGATATGAAATTGGAGCAAGATAATTTAGCCCGTTTCTTCCATATGGCAGTTGATTACGCAAAAGAAATTGGCTTTGACGGACAATTCCTAATTGAACCGAAACCAAAAGAGCCAACAAAACATCAATATGATTTTGATGTTGCTACAGGACTGGCTTTCTTACAAAAATACAATCTGGAAGATTACTTTAAATTTAATATAGAAGCAAACCATGCAACACTTGCCGGTCACACTTTTGAGCATGAACTACGTGTTGCTCGAATTAACGGAATGCTTGGTTCAGTGGATGCTAACCAAGGTGACCCGCTTCTTGGCTGGGATACTGATGAATTTCCTACTGATTTGTACTCTACAACATTAGCAATGTATGAAATTTTGAAAAACGGCGGTTTAGGCAAGGGTGGACTGAACTTTGATGCAAAGGTGAGAAGAGGGTCCTTTGAGCCAGAAGACTTGTTCGAAGGTCATATTGCGGGAATGGACAGCTTTGCCATTGGTTTAAAGGTTGCAAATAAGCTAATTGAAGATAAGGTTCTCGACAGCTTTATTGAAGAGCGTTACAGCAGCTATACAAAAGGAATTGGTTTAGAGATTGTGGAAGGCAAAACAAATTTCCGTGAGTTGGAAGCATATGCATTACAATTGACAGAAATTAAAAACCAATCTGGTAAGACAGAGCGATTAAGAGCTTTGGTAAATCAGTATTTGCTTGAGACTCTTTCCAGCGTAACTGTATAAAAAAATAATTACAACAA
>JAKACS010000455.1 GCA_021821235.1 Bacillota bacterium | reverse complement strand
TACAAGATAATTCCAAGAACAGGGAGTGAGAGAATGATTCCAATCAATACCTTTTTCCAAACAATGATTTTCTGATTATCTCCCTTAAAAACCTTTAGATGAGACGCGGAGAAACGAACATCGTATCGAATCGCTTCGATCATCCGCCAAAAAGCGTACATTACAAATGAATGACTGGACCAAGGCAGCATTTTTGGACGAGTGATTAACAAAAAATGAAAAAGGATTAAAACTGGAACAACCACTAGATTCAAAACGTAAAAGAACATATTGTTGCTTATATAAAAATTGATGGACAAAAGCCAAATACAAATAGCGACGAGATATCCAAGACGCTGGTTCGAAAAAGGAAAGCCATTGAATCGCCAGAAAAACACTCCATACAACACAACGATGAAAACAACATTGGAAATTCCAATTCGACCGCGGAAAAAGGATTCTTCCGCTAAAATTCCCAGTGCTAAGCAAACAAAGAAAAACAGACCATCCGATTGCTGCAAATCTTTTTTCATAAAAACCCTCCATACATCAATATTCTATATACATTGTTTGCCTATGTATATAAGTAAAAAAAATGATCATATCGACACTTTCTTTCCCCATCGAAAACCAAGTAAACTTATAGGATACAGAATAATTGTAAAAAAGATACAAATAAGAATAAACTGTTTCGTTAATAGTGGTGCAAACCAATTATGCGGAATAATTTGAAATACGATCAAGAGCATTAATAACAGATTAGGGAAAAGTGAAATGATAAATGTTTTTTTCAAAACTTTCCTGCCACCATGACCAAATCCCTTGCCAATTTCATAGCCTAATAGCATCCAGAAAACCATATAAACAAGCGCAATTAAAGTCGGAAGCGCAGTCAAACTCCGCCAAATGTTTGCAAGCCATCTCCATTCAAAAAGATTGTGTGCTAGCGTCAGTAAGCTGCCTCCTGCAAAAAAGACCAAGTTCACGAGGATGAACAGCCATTTCATCCGGCTGGGTGTCACAGCTAATTCTTCAAGCCACATCCCGGCAATTTCTTGCGGCGTACCAAGCCGCTGAACAATCTTCTCCATGATAGCGGCTTCGTTCTCCATCGTAAAATGTTCAAGTAAGATTTCATCAATATGGGTCTCGTATTCAAGCAGGATTGCTTCTTTTTCAGGATGGTTCCCTAGTCTGCCTGCCAATTCTTTTAGAAACTTAGTCTTCGATTGGTCCATGCTTTGATCTCCCAATAACTTTATTCATTACCTGGACAAAATCGCGCCATTCCCGCGTTTTTTCTGCGAGCATTTCCTTTCCTGGTCCGGTTATTCGATAATATTTTCTTGCTGGCCCTTTTTCCTGCTCAAGCCAATAGCATTCGATGTACTCCTGCTTTTCAAGCTTGTGCAGTGCCGGATACAAGGTTCCTTCTTTTACACTAAATCCATTGTCACTACGCCTCTCCAGCTCTTTAACTAACTCGTAGCCGTACATATCCCGTTCATTTAACAACTGGAGCAAAATTAGCGATGTACTGCCCTTTACCAATTCACGGTTAAACACCTTATTCACCTACCTGGAATTTTTAGGTACATAGAAATTCTATATTAAATACTATCCGTTGTAAACCCTATTTTTTTAAAAATTCAACTCGTTAAATAGGGCTTGGCACGGTTTTTGTCGAAATGCATATGCTAATCAGAGGAGAACGCTTACAGTAACCTTTTTTTCGAAATCCGAAAGAATAATTTTCCAATTTTTCGGGATACTAAAACTAGTTTAGAAGCTAAATGATTGAGGTGATCACAATGGGATTGCTAAATTCCTATAACCAATGGAAAGAAACCAGGCAGCAAAATTATGTAAACAAAATGAAAGAACAAGGCAAATGTCCGGATTGTCACGGGAAAGGCTATACAGTCTATCCATATAATGAATTCGCCTATTTCAATTCTTTCGAGTGCCCCGGCTGCCAGGGTAGCGGTCTTTACAGTGATTGGGAACAGTTGAGGTAATATATCAATCAGATAAAGCGTCATAAGCAGCTGCACCACCGTTTATGACGCTTTTTACATACCAAATCCCACACCAGAGTTAGTTATTCATATACGTAATCAAAAGTCGTTTTGGTATAAGGGTGAAATTGAATACATTCAAAACAAAAAACGCACGGCAAGATATCCGGTCTTTGCCGCGCGTTTTTTTATGTTTGAATGATTTGGTTGTCAAGCTTTGATGCCTGCTGGATCACTAACTCTTGAAATATATGATGACTGCCAAGCGGGCCTGTGTAAACAATAACATGTTCAGCCTTTATCATTTTTTTGATTTTCTGAACAATGACGGTTAACAAAACACCGGAAAAAAGCAAATAAGGGACGACAATCACCCTTCCGTTGGCTTCCTGTGTAATCGTTTTAAGTCCCTGTTCCAAATCCGGTTTTGCGGCGGCGAGAAAGCAGGCAGACACATGATCTGTTCCGAGCCTTTTGCGAATTCCTTCGACAATCTCAGCGTATGCCGAATAAATGGTTGGATCACTTCCCCCTGTACCGACAATCAAGATCGAGTCATTCTTGTTTACGTCCAACACTGTATTCCGAACTAGTTCTGCAACACCATCAAGAATTTCACTTTGGACACCGAATGGATTCCTTACCACCACCTTAATGGCAGGGTGCTTTTTTTTCAGGGAAGTAATGATTCGGGGGATGTCTCTTTTTATATGACCCGCTGCAAGCAAAAACAACGGAACGACGGTGATTTCGGCGGCTCCCTTTTCAACACAGTGAAAAAAACCTTGTTCAATTGAAGGCTCAGTGAATTCAAGAAAACTCATTTCCTGTATCGGTGCGTTCACTTTCTCCATCACTTGTTGCATAAACGCTTTTGCTTCTATTGCTCCTTTTTTCGCTTTTGTGCCATGGCCGATATAGAGAATCGCTTTCATCCAATTCCGCCTTTCTGTCAGTTCTGCATTCTAAATTGTTTAAAGTGTCTTTGAGTTTCCTTCCCAGACTCGCCACTTTCTGCAAGCGTTCAAAAGCTCTGATTTCCATACTGCCGCCTTTTGTTACCAAAGAGTTGCAATTGTATTATTTTCTGGTTACAGTACCTTTCTACCTTGCTCGGCGAGTGCATGGTAAATGCCATGCTGCAGGTTGGAAAAACAGTGCAAACTGGATAGCTGGTAATTAGATTCTGTGATCTTAATGGCCAGTTCCGGTGTAATCCCCACTAAGATTGTTTTTGTGCCAATGATGGTTGCAGCGGATGCCAGTTTATTTAAAAGTTCAACCGTATAACTGCCGATATCTTTTGGCAATCCGGTCAGATCAATAATCAAGTAAGAAGCTTTGTATTTCGGTAAATTGTGGAGGGTTTTTTCAATTAAATCCTCGGAGCGCGCTTCATCATAACGGCCAAGCAGCGGGACAACAACAATCCCATCAAGAACAGGGATAATTGGTGAAGAAATTTCTCTAATCAGTTCATTTAACTCTTTTGTTCGTTCGTCAACCTGCTGTTCCAGCTTTTGAATTTGGATGGCTTCCTGACGTCTGATTAATGAATGAATATTTGTCTCGACGGAAAAATCGGACGGGAAGTATTCGTATTCGCATACCTCGTCACCTGCCAGCTGGTCTTTCGTTTTTCGATACCAAATTTTCTCACCAAAAATTCCAGTAAAAATCCCGGCGAAATGCCCTCCTAAAAACGAGCCGCACTCCTTTTTCCCTTGGGCTTTATTAATTTTATATTCCCAGCTGTCTTTCATTTGGATAACCGCTGTTTTCTTTTCATCACAAATTTGATGAAAAATAATATTTCCCCATCCGGCAGAACCGTATGTATTTGGAAGGACATTAGAAACTTCCTGGCCGTTTAAGTTCATTTTGGTGAAATAATCCCCTACCACAAGCCCCTGCCGGAAAC
>JAKACS010000454.1 GCA_021821235.1 Bacillota bacterium | reverse complement strand
TCAATTCTCTGCCATCAGGGACGACTTTACTCAAATGAACCATGCCGCTTTTAAGAATATAAAGCTCATTGGCAAAGCTCCCTTCCTGGAAAAGAAAAGTTCCCTTTTCAATTTTTTTTATGTGATGGACCATTTCGAAAAGTTCACTTATCGGTGCGGGTATCTCTTTAACCGTTTGCATACTATAACCACCTTTATAAGGGGCGAATTGAATCGCTCTTTTATCATAACACATGCTGCGGGTAAATAACGAAATATTAATAACTTCATTATATTGTTTACTTGCGATTATTCGCAATACGAGCGTGAATGATTTCATTGATTTGTCAAAATTAGCCCATTATTACCGAGGAAATAATTGTCGAAAATTGAAAATAGAAAAAAGCCCAACCGGGAATAATAAGGTCAACTCGCTGTTACTAGATAACGGAGCAGTTGTTTAATATGAACTACTCTGTTCAATTTTTAGGAGGTATGAAAATTGGGGCAAAACCATCAGTTTAAATCAGGCCAAAAAGCGCCAAATAATGGTGTTTATATTGAAATTGGGGAAACGGGCAGCAATGTCAACAATCCACAAAAAATTAAATTAAATGCCGGGGATTCCTTTCCGGAAACATCTAATCACAACCGCGTTTGGACATACAGCAGAAAACCGTAAAAAAGTTAAAAAGTCATCCATCCGGATGGCTTTTCTTTCATACGGGCATGAATTATAATAAGGTTAAATAGGTCAAAAAAGGTCAAAAAGGGAGTGATCGTGTAATGGATTTGAATCAAATGACAGAACGACTGCAAAAAGGACTGCTCGATTCACAATCGCTAGCGATCAAATCAAATCATCAAGAAGTCGATGAACCACATTTGTTTGTTTCCTTAATCAGCCAGGAGGAAAGCCTGCTGCGCACGATTTTTACAAGATTGGCGATATCAAGTGAAAAGATTCTTGAAATTTTGCAGAACGAAATCAAGAAAAAGCCGCAAGTAAGCGGTGCGGGTATTGAGCAGGGGAAAGTTTATATCAGTTCAAAGTTGCAGCGAATTTTTGTCAAAGCAGAGGAAAAAGCAAAGCAGTTTTCCGATGAATATTTGTCTGTTGAGCATGTATTGCTTGGAGTTCTTGAAGTGGATGATTCCGTACTAAAAAAAGCAGTCCGCAATTTTGGCGTTTCGGAAGCGGAAGTTTTACAAGCAATAAAAGAAATAAGGGGGAGTCAGCGCGTGACATCACAAAATCCTGAAGCAACATATGAAGCGCTAAAAAAATATGGCAGGGATCTTGTTGCTGAAGTAAGGGAAGGAAAAGTTGATCCGGTCATTGGCAGGGATGCGGAAATTCGCAATGTCATTCGCATTTTATCGAGAAAGACAAAAAATAATCCGGTTTTAATCGGTGAGCCGGGTGTTGGAAAAACTGCGATTGTGGAAGGTTTAGCCCAGCGTATCGTCAGAAAAGATGTTCCGGAAGGATTAAAAGACAAAACGATTTTCTCGCTTGATATGAGCGCATTGATTGCAGGCGCCAAATTCCGGGGTGAATTTGAAGAAAGGTTAAAGGCCGTTTTAAACGAAGTGAAAAAGAGCGAAGGTAGAATTCTGTTATTCATTGATGAACTTCATACTATTGTCGGTGCCGGCAAGACAGATGGTGCGATGGATGCTGGAAATATGTTAAAACCGATGCTTGCCCGCGGAGAATTGCATTGCATCGGGGCGACAACCCTTGATGAACATCGCAAATATATTGAAAAAGATCCAGCGCTTGAACGAAGATTCCAGCAAGTGCTTGTTCAAGAACCAAATGTGGAGGATACTATTTCCATTTTGCGCGGTCTGAAGGAACGATTTGAAGTCCATCATGGTGTCAGAATTCATGACCGTGCGCTTGTGGCTGCAGCGACTTTGTCGGATCGCTATATTACGGATCGTTTTCTGCCGGATAAAGCAATTGATCTCGTGGATGAAGCATGTGCTTTGATTAGAACGGAGATTGATTCCATGCCGACAGAACTTGACGAAGTAACCCGGAAAGTGATGCAATTGGAGATTGAGGAAGCAGCATTAAGAAAGGAACAAGATGACATCAGCAAACAACGGTTAGAAGTGCTGACAAAAGAACTTGCCAATCTTAAAGAACAAGCGGATGAAATGAAAGGCCGCTGGCTCGTGGAAAAAGAAAGCATCCAAAAATTACAGGAGAAAAGGGAGCAGCTCGAGAAGCTCCGCAGGGGACTGCAAAAAGCTGAGGATGAATATGATTTAAACAGAGCGGCAGAACTTCGGCATGGAAAAATTCCGCAAGCCGAAAAAGAATTAAAAGATCTGGAAGCAAACGCAGTGGCGCGAAATGAAGAGCGGCTGCTGCGGGAAGAAGTAACTGAAGAGGAAATATCCAATATTGTCTCAAGATGGACAGGCATTCCGCTTTCAAGGCTAATGGAAGGTGAAAGGGAAAAATTACTCCGGCTTGAAAGCCTTTTGCACAAGCGGGTAATCGGCCAAGATGAGGCAGTAAGGCTCGTAACAGATGCCGTATTGCGGGCAAGGGCTGGGATTAAAGACCCAAATCGGCCGATCGGTTCGTTTTTATTTTTAGGACCGACCGGAGTTGGAAAAACAGAGCTTGCCAAGGCGCTTGCAGAATCGTTGTTTGATAGTGAAGAGCAAATAACAAGAATTGATATGTCCGAATATATGGAAAAACATACCGTTTCAAGATTAGTCGGTGCTCCTCCCGGGTATGTTGGTTATGAAGAGGGCGGCCAGTTAACAGAGGCGATCCGCAGGCGGCCGTATTCGGTTGTTTTGCTTGATGAGGTTGAAAAAGCCCATTCTGAGGTATTTAATATTTTATTGCAAGTACTCGATGATGGAAGAATTACCGATTCTCAAGGGCGCATGGTTGATTTTAAAAACACCGTAATCATTATGACGTCTAACATTGGTTCACAACTATTGCTAGAACGGGCAGGAGCTGAGGAAACAACCAACCGCGTTCTTCAGCAACTAAGAGCGCATTTCCGCCCTGAATTTCTAAATCGCATTGATGAAACGATTCTATTTAAACCGTTATCTATTTCGGAAATCAAAGAGATCGTTGTAAAATTGATCGGTGAATTGCAGGAACGATTAAACGATCAGCAAATCGAACTAAATATGACGGATGCTGCAAAAAAGTTCATTGCGGCCAACGGCTTTGATCCGATTTACGGAGCTCGCCCGCTGAAACGATTTATTCAGCGAAATTTGGAAACCAAATTGGCTCGGGAAATCATCGCAGGAAATGTTCGGGAGCATTCACACGTCCACATCGATGTAGAAAACGAAGAATTGACAATCAATGCAGTATAAAAAACGAACCAGTTTACCTATTTCTTCTTTAAAATTAAGTCACTGTCAGTGGAAGTGGCAATCAACAAACATGTATCAAGTAAAAAGGTCATTCTGCTGGTGTCAGAATGACCTTTCCAAAAGTTATTTTAATGGCTCTCGTTTGGTTCGTTCGGAATAACGACTGAAAGAATCGCTACAAAAACGGTAACCGCAATGCCCAACAAGACACCGGTTTCAAAATTGTAAGCAGTTCCAATCATTGAGCTGACAACATAGGTTAACATCTGTGTAAGAAGAAAAGCCCAGAACAAAGTCCAAAAATAACGCATCATACTCACCTCAACTCGATTATAAATCTTTTTCGAATTCCTTGTATTGATACAACTGCCTAATTCATTAATTAATCTTAACATAAGCGCAAAAAAAGATAAATGTTCAATTGGTTGATTCCCGTGCTTTGTTCAAAAAAAATATCGCAAGTTTGGGCTAATTTCCTTTCAGATTATGTGAACAAACATACAATAGGGTGAGGAAAATATGTAAAAGGAGATATTTTGATGGAAAACCGGAATTTTCAGCTGGATGCAGAGTGGAACAT
>JAKACS010000453.1 GCA_021821235.1 Bacillota bacterium | reverse complement strand
CTCAAATAAAAAATCCCCTACAAAGTAGGAGGAAAGTTAATTTGATGGGGCGAGGAATCCCTTGCCACATCTGACTCGGTAAATGCCGAGAGTCTATTACTAAATTTAGGAGGGATTTCTTTGCATCGAGTGGATTTGAACTGTGATATGGGTGAAAGTTTCGGCGTATACAAAATGGGAACGGACGAAGAAATACTAGATTATGTCACATCAGCCAATATTGCTTGCGGTTTTCATGCGGGTGATCCTGCAGTTATGCGCAAAACAGTAAAGCTAGCATTGGAAAAAGGGATTGGCATTGGCGCCCATCCCGGATTGCCGGATTTGATAGGATTCGGCCGGAGAAATATGGATCTTTCTCCGCAGGAAGCGTATGACATGGTTGTATACCAAATTGGAGCACTTTCCGGTTTTGTGAAAGCAGCGGGCGGCGAAATGCAGCATGTAAAACCGCATGGCGCCCTTTACAACATGGCGGCAAAAAGCAAAGCGTTGTCTGAGGCAATTGCTGAAGCGGTATATAAAGTGGATCCGGAATTGATTTTATTTGGGCTTTCGGGCAGTGAACTCGTAGAAGCAGGGAAAGCGATTGGCTTGCGTACGGCAAGTGAAGTGTTTGCTGATCGAACGTATCAAGAGTACGGATCGCTAACGCCCAGATGGCAGGCCAATGCATTGATAACCGAAGACAAACTGGCAATTGCTCAGGTTATTCGAATGGTGAAAGAAGGAAAAGTGCTATCACAGCAGGGAGAAGACATCGCCATTCAGGCCGACACCGTCTGCATTCACGGCGATGGTGCCCATGCGCTGCGTTTTGCCCGAAGAATTCGGGAACAGCTTCATGCTTCGAATATACAAATACAGGCTGCAGGAAAATAGCATTTTTTAAAAAAGGGGATGAGAAAATGATCAAACTTATTGGAATTTTACTTGTTGCAGTTGGGTTCGGCTTCCGTTTGAATACGTTGCTCGTTGTTATGGTTGCGGGGGTTGCCACAGGCCTTGTATCCGGCATGTCCTTCAACGAAGTTATGAGTCAATTCGGACAAGTTTTTATTGATAACCGCTATATGTCTTTGCCAATTATCTTAAGTTTACCCGTTATTGGGCTTTTGGAGCGTTACGGTTTGAAAGAAAGAGCAGAAGTATTGATCAAAAAAGCGAAAGGGGCAACAGCCGGAAAAGTATTACTGTCTTATTTGCTGATTCGCGAGTTGAGCGCCTCACTTGGCCTAAACATTGGCGGGCATCCGCAAACGGTTCGGCCGCTTGTCGCGCCGATGGCGGAAGGGGCAGCGACTGCCAAGTACGGTGAGCTCCCGGAAAAACTCCAAGAGGATATTAAAGCCCATGCGGCAGCTTCTGAAAATGTCGGTTGGTTTTTCGGGGAGGATATTTTCATTGCGACTGGAGCGATTTTATTAATGAAAGGGTTCTATGATTCGGTAGGGATGAATGTCAGTGTTTGGGATATGGCTCTTTGGGGAATTCCTACTGCTATTTCAGCTTTCTTCCTTTCCATGTGGCGTTTTCGTGTTATGGACAAACGGATTCAGCGGGAAATGACGAAAAAAGACAACAGCAAGACTGCATAAGGGGGGCGGACGAAATTGAAAATCATTACGCTTGAATATATATATTATTTGCTTGGTATCATTACTACATTTGTGGCACTTAGGGTTGTGATGGATAAAAACCATCCAAGCCGGATTGGATCCACTTTATTTTGGGGGATATTTGCTTTTACTTTCCTATTTGGAAAAATGGTGCCTCCCATTGTCGTCGGCTATCTTGTTCTTGCAATGGTCGTGATTGCAGCGATCGCCAAGGTGAAAAGCGGCAATCAGGACGAGGCGCCGAAAGAAGAAAGAGAAAAGCATGCCTCACGTTTGCAGGGCAAGATTTTTATTCCAGCCTTGGTTATACCTGTTTTCACGGTTATTGGCTCGTTAACTCTTGGGAAAATTCAATTTGGTAATGTTTTCCTTGTTGATCCAGCGATGGTTACATTAATTTCCCTTGGCTTAAGTACAATCCTTGCCTATCTTGTTGCGCAACTGCTGACAAAAGCGAAACCAGCAAATGCGATGCATGAGGGGAGCCGGTTAATGCAGGCTGTTGGCTGGGCGATTATATTGCCGCAAATGCTTTCGGCACTTGGTGGGATTTTTGCCAAGGCAGGGGTTGGGGATGTTGTTTCCAAAATGGTTGGCGATGTCCTCCCAACAAACATCCCATTTGTTGCCGTCGCTGCTTATTGTATTGGAATGGCACTGTTTACAATTATTATGGGAAATGCGTTTGCCGCGTTTGCTGTCATCACCGGCGGGATTGGTTTGCCGCTGATTGTCCAACTGCATGGAGGAAACCCGGCAATTATGGCGGCACTAGGCATGTTTGCAGGGTATACGGGAACATTAATGACACCGATGGCAGCTAATTTCAATATCGTTCCGGCGATGCTACTGGAGCTCAAGGATAAAAATGCCGTTATTAAGACACAGATCCCTATCGCTATTCCTCTATTAATAATCAATATATTGTTGATGTATTTCTTGGTGTATAATTTTTAGTAAAAAGGGAGGGACTTGTTGTGAAAAAAGTATTGATTACAGGCTTTGATCCGTTTGGCGAGGAGCCGGTCAATCCAGCGCTTGAAGCTGTTAAATTGCTCAATGGAAAAGAAATATCTGGTTTTGAAGTCGTTACAAGAGAAATCCCAACCGTCTTTGGTAAGGCGATTGAGCGATTGAAAGAAGCAATTGAGGAAGTTAATCCGGCAATCGTGATTTGCGTCGGCCAAGCTGGCGGCCGTTCGGCGATTACGCCCGAGAGGATTGCGATCAATGTCGATGATGCTAGAATCGCAGATAACGAGAGCAACCAGCCGATTGACACTGAGATTGTCCCGGGCGCTCCGGCTGCTTATTTTTCTAAGCTACCGATCAAGGCAATGGTCAAAAAATTAACCGACAATGGAATTCCTGCTTCCGTTTCGAATTCAGCAGGCACATTTGTGTGCAACCACATTTTCTATGGACTAATGCATTATTTGGTATCAAGCGCTAAGGAGATCCGTGGTGGATTTATCCATATTCCGTTTCTACCGGAACAAATCGTTCGCAACCCCGGACAGCCGAGCATGAGTTTGGGGTTGATTGTAAAAGGATTGGAACTCGCAATTGAAGCAGCAATATCCAATGAAACAGATATCGTTGCAGTCGGTGGAGAGATTAGTTAAATTTATATTTTGATAGAAAAAGGGAGCTCACATTAAAATTGGGGCTCCCTTTTCATTTTTGCAAGATCCAGCCAATAAATTCTATTTTGTTATAATCCAGTTTACAAATTATTCACAAAGGAAAGGATGTTCAATAGGCCTATTGGTGCATTGAAAAGAGATGGTTTGCTTCAATGAGACAGAAAGATTCTTCATTTCTCTTCATTAAATGAAGAAAAACTTGCAAGAGGCAGGAGTCGAATTAAAAAGAATCTTTGGTGAAGAGAAAGTCAAGCCCCTTTATGCTGATTTTACATTTAACACTGCAACCGATTATACTCAATCGTTTACAAAAGATCAGCTGACTGGAAGGCCGTTTACGAAGGAAGAATATGAAAAATTAAATCCGAACGGAAGAGCAATCCTTCACCCAACCTTTTATTTGCCGCCCGTCGAACAGCCATCGGAAAAATTTCCTTTCTGGCTGACGACAGGACGGCTTGTGTGGCATTGGCATACCAGGACGAAAACAGTGCGCGCGTCTTATTTGCAAGTTGCTGCTCCAAATGCATATGTAGAAATCAATAAGGAGCATTCCTGTTTGTAGGATTTTCGGGGACTTGAAATAAAAAGAGCCTCCTTGGTATGATACGGGGTGTCAAATCTCGACGAATTAACCCCTAATTTGTTAACCAAGGAGGACTCCATAATG
>JAKACS010000452.1 GCA_021821235.1 Bacillota bacterium | reverse complement strand
ATAAGCGCTTTTTCGGCGACCAAAATCAAACAGGCCTATGGAAAGCCGTGCAGGAATATGGAAAAGAGGGGACGGGGAAACATCATCGCGCGCTTGACGACGCTTTGACAACGTATAATATTTACCGGCTTGTCGAAAAAGACAAACGGTACTTGGAAAAACCAAAGCCAACGACAATCGGCGACCGTGTTGATTTTTCAAAACTGCTTAATGAATTTGTTTAAAAGGCCAAATCACAAACATGTGCTTGGCCTTTACAACCATTTACTTTAAGTACTCCTTCTCTAACGAAGCAAGAATGTTCAAGCTTCTTTCTCCCCAAGGCGATTCAGCTGCCTCCAGTTCTGCTTTCATTTTACCGATTGCTTCTCTCAAAGATTGAGAATAATCAGGAACCTCTTCACTGAATACTTTGACCATTTGCTTTGGAATATTTGCCTGCTCGCGATAGGCAAGCGCTTTTCGTTCATGAAAAATCGCAACATTTGCCTCTTTTGGATGGTGCAAGTCGCCTTGTATCGGATGTTTCAGAACGGCTAAAACTCTGACTAAGTAATGCTGCGATCGAATATCTGTAATTTCACCTATATACTTTCCTGTTTTATAAATTGCGGTAACGGTATCACCAATTTGATATTCTGCCATGCTGTACTTGCCTCCAATCATCCTTTTTCCTTCATTATGAAGGATGTTCTCCGAAAAACAAAGTGTTAAAATTAACACGATTGGTTAACGCTAGAGATTGGAGGGATGTTTTTTGAAAAAATGGATGCCGGTCATGGCCATGATTTTGGCGATGTTGTTCGTAATTGCTGGGTGCAGTTCGGCCAATTCAAAGCAGGAGGGCAAATCAACCGTATCAAAAACAACTGAAAAGCAAGGAGGTACTGCTGTGGATGAATCAAGTTTTCCACAATTAACAACCGCAATTACCGATAAGGATAGAGTCGTGGAAATGGAAACATCGTTGGGAACGATTAAGCTGAAACTTTTTCCTGAATATGCTCCAAAAGCGGTTGAAAATTTTATCAAACATAGTGAGGATGGATATTACAACGGCCTTATCTTTCATCGGGTAATTAAGGATTTTATGATCCAGGGCGGCGATCCGAATGGGAATGGAACAGGCGGCGAAAGCATTTATGGCAAACTTTTTGCAGATGAGTTTTCCCCCCAATTGTTTAACCTCCGCGGCGCGCTGTCAATGGCAAATGCCGGCCCGAACACGAATGGCAGCCAATTCTTTATTGTCCAAAACAGCAAACTGGATCCTGCGATGAAAGCACAGATGGAACAAGCAGGTTACCCGAAAGAGATTATGGCAGCATATGAGAAAAATGGCGGAACCCCCTGGCTTGATTATAAGCACACCGTTTTTGGACAAGTTATCGATGGAATGGAGATCGTTGATAAAATCGCCGATACACCAGTTGATGCAAAAGACAAACCAAAAGAAGATGTCATCATTAAAAAAATAACTATTGTTAAATAATCGTTGGAACAGCTGATCTTCTCGGCTGTTCTTTTTTGCATACCGTAATGTTTTAGACAAATACTATGACAAATTGCTTTTTTGGAGGTTCTTTTTATGAAAAAGTTCGTTGCATTTGCATTGCTTTTTTTAGCAGGATGTACCCAGCAGAACCCGATGAAAGTCGATGTTGAAATGTACAATGCGGTTGGAGATTCTTTAGGAACGATCAAGATGGCTGAACAATCGAGCGGGGTAAAGTTAAGCGTAAATTTGAAGGGGTTGCCTCCCGGAGTGCATGCGATTCATATTCATAATAATGGAAAATGTGTGGCGCCGGACTTCAAGTCTGCCGGCAACCATTTTAACCCAGAAAATAAAGAGCATGGTCTATTGCATCCGAAAGGGGCACATGCAGGAGATCTTCCCAATCTCATTGTTGAGGACGATGGCAGTGTCAAGGCGGAAATCATGGCGCCAAACGTAACATTAAAGGAAGGAAAGAAATCGTTATTTACAAAACAGGGGACTTCCATCGTCATCGATGAAGATAAGGATGACGGGATGACCCAGCCGTCGGGCGATTCAGGAAAACGAATTGCTTGCGGTGAAATTTCAAAAAACAAGCAGCAAAAAGGACAAACGAAAGCACAAGATGAGAAAAAATAACCGCCCAATTTGCCTTTTCTGGTTTGTTGTCCATACCTAATTGTCTGACCGGACATAAACTATCGTGTACCATTTTAGGAAGGAGCGATAAGTTTGGAAAAACGACAATATTATGGCGGTTACCCCGGGCAAATGATGGGCGGCTATCCAGCTGGGCAACAAGGTATGATGGGCGGCTATCCACAGCATATGGGCGGTTATCCATACGGTGGCTATCCACAAATGGGCGGCCATCAAAACCCATATCACCATCATCACCATCACCATCAACAACATGGCGGTGGGTATCCTCAAATGAAACATGGCTACCCCGGACAAATGGGGGGCTACCCGGGACAAATGGGTGGCTACCCGGGTCAAATGATGGGCGGCTATCCACAAGGCTACGGACAAAGATCGGAAGACAAGTAAGAAAACCCCTAACCACCTATCAAGGATAGGTGGTTTCTTTTTGCGGGGTGATGAAAGGTTAATCCTTGATTTCTCCATTCGTTTTGACGAAAATAGAAGCAAGAAATCAAAATGGGAAGTGTAAAACGTGGCATTAAAACTCTATTACGAAGATGCTTACCTTCAATCCTTTTCAGCGGATATTGTTAAACAGGAAAAGGATGAAAATGGAAGAGAGTATCTCGTATTAACCCAAACAGCCTTTTATCCGACCGGAGGGGGACAGCCCCATGACACCGGTACGATAAATGGCCAGAAAGTCATCGATGTGGAAGAAGATAACGGAGAAATTAGGCATTATTTAGATAAAACGTTTGCCGCCGATTCACCGTCTGAGGTTATCGGCCAAATTGCTTGGGAGCGAAGATTTGATCATATGCAGCAGCATGCCGGGCAGCATATTTTATCCGCTGCCTTTGATCAATTGTTTCAGTATCGAACAGTTAGCTTTCATTTGGGGCAGGAAGTGCTGACAATTGATCTTGATACAGAGAATTTGACGGCTGAGGAAGCGATGAAAGTGGAGGAATTGGCTAACCAGATGATTTTGGAAAACAGGCCGATTGAAACAAAATGGGTGACAGCTGAAGAAGTGTCCCAGTACCCATTAAGAAAAGAAACGAAAGTGAAAGAGAATATCCGCCTCGTGATCATTCCGGATTATGATTACAATGGCTGCGGCGGCACCCATCCAAAAGCGACCGGAGAGGTACGCGCGATAAAAATTCTTAATTGGGAGCGACAAAAGCAAAAAATCCGTGTCCAATTTGTCTGCGGGGAGCGGGTGCTTCGGCAATTTGGCCAAAAACAAAGCATCCTCCTTGAATTAACAAGACTGTTAAATGCTCCAGAACAAGATATGCCGGCAGCGGTTCAAAAGCTGCTTGATGCCAGCAAGGAAACGGAGAAAGCACTTGAGCGGGCGCATGAACAGCTTCTTGCTTATGAAGCAAAAGAGCTTCAGTCTGAAAGCAAACCGTTTGCCCATTCTGAAGTTTATCTCGCCCGTGTTTTTGAAAATCGTTCAATTCAGGAGCTGCAAAAGCTTGCGCGCCTGATTGCTGCTGCCAATGAGCGGGCGAATGTTTTTTTTGCCGCTGAAAATGGCGATAGACTGCAAGTTGTTTTTGCTAGAGGAGCGGCATGTACGCTAAATATGAAAAGTCTTCTTGGAGAAGCACTTGGTTTGATCAATGGCAAGGGCGGCGGAAATGATACATTTGCCCAGGGTGGTGGAACTGCCTCTGTTTCAGGGGAAGCGTTGCTGCATTCAGTTTTGCGGAAGTACATTATGGAATGAACCTCCTTTTTTCGTTCATACTAAAATAGGTACATTCGTTGTATGAAAAAATA
>JAKACS010000451.1 GCA_021821235.1 Bacillota bacterium | reverse complement strand
AATATAATAACAGTTAAAATAACAGTTTTTCAAATGCCGTGTATCTTTTTATAGAAAAAAATTAATGTGGAAAATAAACGTACAGTTTATTTTGCTTATTATAGAAAGCAAAGTAATCAGCAAAATGATTCATGATTTTGTTTTCTGGAAATTCGCTTAATGAAAACGAATAAATCATTTCATTTTGTTTTAAAAACGTTACTCTTTCATTATCCGCTTGAATTAAATCAAAATGAAAACCATATCGTTCGCATAATGAATCATCTTTATCATAGTAGTTTATCACAACTTGCCGATTTTTGTATTTTTTTATTTTCGCTAAAACATCCATCTGTTTTTCCATCCTCATCCTTTATCGTCTCCACAACAGGCAAGCCTTTCTACCGATTATAAAATGCCTTAAAAAGCAGGTCGACAGCCGTTGCAACGGTTTTTTCGCCAGCCATCACTTCGTTTTCCAATTTGGGGAGCTGCGTTTTTACTTCCGGATGGTGAAAAAACTGATAATGCAGCTGATCTGCAACCATCGAATAGAGCCATTCCCTCGCCTGAGTCTTTCTCCTTTCTTCGAAAACACCGGAAGCTTTCCCTTTACTCATAAAAGTTTCAATGATCTTCCAAATGTCTTGAATCCCCTCACCTGTTAGTGACGAACAGGCAAATGCTCTTGTCACCCAGCCTTTTGTGGCCGGCTGCAGAAAGTGAAGCACCTTGTTATATTCATGCATCGTCTTTAGCGCGTTTTTTTGGTTGGCACCGTCTGCTTTATGGACGATAATTGCATCTGCCAGCTCCATAATTCCTTTTTTCATTCCTTGCAGCTCGTCGCCCCCACCCGTCAGGACAAGCAACATGAAAAAATCAACCATATCTCGGATCATCACTTCACTTTGTCCGACTCCAACTGTCTCGACCAATATCACGTCAAAACCGGCAGCCTCACATAACAGCATCGATTCTCTTGTTTTCCGGTGAACACCACCAAGCTTGCCTTCAGACGGTGAAGGCCGAATAAAAGCTTGGGGATTTCGCGATAACTGTTCCATTCGTGTTTTATCACCAAGGATACTTCCGCCACTAAGGCTTGAACTGGGGTCGACAGCTAGAACGGCAACACGGTGGCCGAGACTGCATAAGTATAAACCAAAAGCTTCAATAAATGTGCTCTTTCCGGCACCCGGCACACCGGTAATCCCGATGCGGATTGATTTTCCCGTATGTGACAGTAGCCTTTGCAACAGCTCTTGACCTCTTTTAAAATGATGATCGGAATTGCTTTCAACCAGCGTGATCGCTCGGGCGAGAAGACTCCGGTCTCCGCTAAGAACTCCTTCCGCAAAAATATCGATGGGAGGTTCAACTGTTTTCCGTCTTTGAAAACGGCTGCTTTTTTGCCAGCCAAGCTGCTTGTGTCCCTGCTTGGTCCCGTTCGAAATGTTCTCGTGATCACTGAAGTCCGGTCTCGTTTCATCTTCCATTATTGAGACACTTCCTCATAGCCAAGCTGGGCATAAATCTTCTTGATTACCTGCTGGGCAGCGGTGGGAATCACTGTTCCCGGTCCAAAAATAGCTGCGGCTCCGTGCTCATATAAATAATTATAATCTTGAGCCGGAATGACGCCGCCAACAATTACTAAAATATCTTCCCGACCCCATTTATTTAGTTCCGCAATCAATTGCGGCAACAGTATTTTATGTCCGGCGGCGAGCGAGCTCATTCCAATCACATGGGCATCGTTTTCGACCGCCTGCAACGCCGTTTCCGCCGGTGTTTGGAACAGTGGACCGATATCGACATCAAACCCTAAATCGGCAAAAGCGGTTGCAATTACTTTTGCTCCGCGGTCATGGCCATCCTGTCCCATTTTCGCAATCAGAATCCTTGGTCTTCTTCCCTCATTTCCCAAAAATTCTGCCGTCATCGTTTGTACTTCAAGGATTTCCTCTTCATTTGAAAAAGTGGAACTGTAAACGCCGCTAATGGAGCGAATTGTTGCTTTATGGCGGCTTGAAACTTTTTCAATTGCATCGGAAATTTCTCCAAGCGTTGCCCGTGCCCTTGCCGCCCGAACAGCTGCCTCCAGCAAATTTTCTTCACCGGTTGCAGCAGCTTTTGTTAATGCTGTTAAAGCCTTCTGCACGTTTTCTTCATCACGGCTGGCTCTTAACTTTTTCAATTTTTCAATTTGTTTTATTCTTACTGCAGTATTATCAATGTCAAGAATATCAATTGGCTCTTCCTGCTCGGGACGGAAACGGTTCACACTGATGATGGTTTCGATCCCTGAATCAATTTGTGCCTGTCTCTTGGCAGCCGCTTCTTCGATTTTCATTTTTGGCAATCCAGTTTCAATTGCTTTTGCCATCCCGCCAAGGCTCTCAATTTCTTCAATATGCCCCCATGCGCGGTTAATCAATTCATTTGTTAATGTTTCTACGTAATAAGATCCTGCCCATGGGTCAATGACATTGGTGATCCCCGTCTCTTCCTGAAGGAACAGCTGGGTATTGCGGGCAATCCTTGCTGAAAAGTCCGTTGGCAGCGCAATTGCTTCGTCAAGTGCATTTGTATGAAGTGATTGCGTATGTCCCATTGCAGCCGCATGGGCTTCAACAAGTGTCCGAATCACATTATTAAACGGATCCTGCTCCGTCAAACTCCAGCCGGATGTCTGCGAGTGTGTCCTAAGCGCCAAGGACTTTGAATTTTTCGGATGAAACGTTTTCATCATTTTCGCCCACATAAAGCGGGCAGCCCGCATCTTCGCTACTTCCATAAAATAATTCTTCCCGATTGCCCAAAAAAACGATAGCCTTGGGGCGAAGGAATCAATATCAATCCCTGCTTTTAGTCCGGTCCGCACGTATTCAAGTCCGTCTGCAAGCGTATATGCAAGTTCAAGATCGGCAGGTGCACCGGCTTCCTGCATATGATAGCCGGAAATACTGATGCTGTTAAATTTCGGCATGTATGTTGCGGTGTACTCAAAAATATCAGCAATAATTTTCATCGACATATCCGGTGGATAAATGTAGGTGTTGCGAACCATATATTCTTTTAAAATATCATTTTGAATCGTTCCGGAAAGCTCCTCCTTGCTGACTCCTTGTTCTTCCGCCGTTACAATAAAGAAAGCAAGAATCGGCAAAACCGCGCCATTCATCGTCATTGATACCGACATTTGCTCTAAAGGGATTCCGTCAAACAATGTTTTCATATCCAAGATTGAATCAATTGCGACACCCGCTTTGCCAACATCACCGACAACCCGGGGATGATCGGAATCATAGCCCCGATGGGTGGCTAAATCAAAGGCAACCGAAAGACCTTTTTGCCCCATCGCTAAATTTCGGCGGTAAAACGCATTGCTCTCTTCTGCAGTTGAAAAGCCGGCATATTGCCTGACCGTCCACGGGCGGTTCACATACATTGTCGGATACGGACCGCGCGTATACGGCGGCAAACCCGGTTTGTCATTTATATGCTCAAATTCTTCTATGTCTTCTTTTGTATAAAATGGCTTCAGTTTTATTTGCTCATTTGTTTCAAAGAGATACGCATCAATGGATGCTTTCATTTTTTCCTTCCATTCCTGTTCTGCGGCCATCTCCTTGTGGTCAAACAGCTGAACATTTTGAAAATCAGGCTTTGGCTTGTTCATTTGAAGCCGCCTCCATTTCTGTTAGCATTGCTGAAAGTATTTGATAGCAATTGCTTTTTACATGAATAAATTGCGAGATTCCTTTTTGTTTCCAAAGTTGCTGCATCTCCTGATCAGGAAGACCCGCCAGGTAAAAATTGATTTCAGGAAACTCGTTCTTTACCGCCTCGAGAAGATCCATCCCGAGCGTTTCGTAAAGATCATCACTGCCGCATATACAGAAATGCTTTGTTTTACAGCTGTTTAGAAATTCTCTCGCTGCGGCTTCGGTTGTGACAGGAC
>JAKACS010000450.1 GCA_021821235.1 Bacillota bacterium | reverse complement strand
ATGATCTGAAGAAAGCCTACAACCGGATCTATAAGCCTTTCATCCGCAAATGGCATCCGCCGATTCCGTTTGTGGTAGTTGATGGGATTCGCAGAGGTTACCGTTTTTATAAAAGGGCAAAACGAAGGTGGAAATTTTAAAGGAAAATCAGTCGCGTGACAATCCCCTGATCTTTCCGGTACGTTCTTGTACTTATCAACTTCCAGAGCACTTTTTTCTCGTAAATACTTTTTTGAATGTTCATTTTCATCCTAATAATATAAAATAAGAAAAAATAGACGTGTTTTTTCTAAAATGGTCTCTCGGAATAAAAAGGGAATGTATTGAAGATTTGTAAAAAAACCACTGAAAATTTATCTTTGGGGAGATAAAATGACAATGGTTTGTTTATGACAAATAAACCTAGTTGCTATATAACAAGTATTGCGTGTAGTTGATTTCCGCTCCAGTTGCTCGCTTTCCGCGGGGTGGGCGGTGAGCCTCCTCGGCGTAAACGCCTGTGGGGTCTCACCTGTCCCACTGCTCCCGCAGGACTTTGAATTAGCATCATTGAAACGACACCGCACGAAGGAAATGCGGATGCATTTTCGAGGAGTCTCGCACTTCCGCTCCAATCAACCATATGCAGTTTTCAATATATTCTGTGAAAAACAAAAACAACAATTTAAGAAATGAGTCTAAAAAATCCTGTTTAGGAAATTTATTCATAATTAATTCTTGGAGATTCAAATCTTTTTTGAAGATTGTATCAAGCATCAAGGTGCTGAAATGTCATGGATTTCGAACAGGTTTTCTCACAAGAATTTTCTTACCAGATGCCAATGGACATCTCCATTTCTGTCGATTCTCAGATTGATCAAATCCATTTGGCTTCATTTTTAATTTCATTGGACAAGTGGGAATCCATTTGGAAAATATTTGAATGTTACTATACGTACGAAAGTTTTTTTCGTTCGGACATTAATTAATAAAAGGTTCAATTTGTAAGTGATCCACCAATTCATAAATTGGTTTTGCATCATGTATAGCATCTAAAAGCATCTTACCAATCGTGCCCAAGGTTCTACATTGCGGAAATTTTTACAAAAAAGGAAACGAAATTTGGATGGTTCATCACTATAAGCGATCGTTTAAAGAGCAGGATCTTGTAATGAACCCGTTGATTGGAGCGGAAGGCGCCGACTCCTCGAAAATGCATTCGCATTTCCTTCGTGCGGTGTTGTTTCAAGGAAGCTAATTCAAAGTCCTGGGGGATTAGCGTTACAGGCGAGACCCCACAGGAGCGTTAGCGACGAGGAGGCTCGGCGAACGCCCCCCGGAAAGCGAAGCGCCTGGAACGCAAATCAACACCCTTGTATAAACGACTCTTTATTTGGTAATGAACCATTTCAAGAAATAATTTCAGATTTTCTTATATTTAGTGAAAGATCCCCCCTATCAAAAGGGGAGGAATCAAATAATATTGGTTGAACAAAAGCTTTGTGCCAACTAACTTGGTGAATGCCGAGAGTCTATTAAACAGAATGGAGTAATGATAATGAAAAAAACAATTACGGTGAAGGGGACCACAATTGGAGAAGGCATGCCCAAAATTTGTGTTCCTTTGACAGGCAGTACACTGTCAGAGTTACTGGAAGAAACTGAATATATACAGTCGCTTGATGTTGATGTTGCAGAATGGAGAGCGGATTTTTTTGAACATGCCGAAGAAATAGAAACAGTTTTGGCTGCATTGAAACTTCTCCGCTCGAGCTTGCAAGATATACCGCTTCTGTTTACCTTCCGTTCAGAAAATGAAGGCGGTCAGAAAGCAATCAGTCTTGAAGATTACGTTGCCCTAAATAAAGCCATTATTGAATCAGGAGAAGTCGATCTAATCGATGTGGAGCTTTTTTGCGGTGAAGAAATTGTCAAACAGCTTGTAGCGATTGCGCATGCGAAAAACGTTTTTGTTATCGTCTCAAATCATGATTTTGCGAAAACGCCGTCAAAAGAAGAGATCGTTTCAAGACTATGCAAAGCGCAGGAGCTGGGAGGGGACTTACCGAAGATTGCGGTTATGCCGAAAAATGCTGCGGATGTCTTAACCTTGCTCGATGCTAGTAGCACAATGAATGAAAAATTTGCGGACCGGCCGATTATCACGATGTCAATGGCGCAAAAAGGAATGATCAGCCGCCTTGCCGGAGAAGTGTTTGGATCTGCTTTAACTTTTGGAGCTGCAAAGAAAGCTTCAGCACCTGGGCAAATTTCTGCAGCAGTGCTCCGGGATGTCTTGGCATTGCTCCATGATAAAAAGTAACGTCCAAACTGTTTGACATAAACCAGGATCCTGAATATTCCCCCAATAAAACGAAAAGCTTATTTTGCAAAGGGATATTGTTTAATTGTTTAAAATTTTTAAAATCAGCCTATTATCCTATTTTTTCCCATTCAAAGTTTTGTATAATATATATATAGACCTATAAGGTATATATATGTTCATGATGTTATGGCAATTTATTGCAGAAAAGGAGAAAAAGTGGTGAATGACATTGAAGTAACGGATAAGGAATTTCTGCGAAAGATGGAGGAGTCTTGCCCCTTTTTAAGACTGTCCAGCGATTTATTCTCCGTCCATTCCCTTGACAGTCGTTTTGTTTACGCTTCCCAATCAGCAAAGGAACTGCTCGGCTATATGCCGAATGAGCTGGTTTCAATTCCTCTTGCTGATTTATGCCACCCAAATGACCGTCACACAATTCAGTATTTCTTGCGGCACTATGGAGATTTTGAAAAATATCGGGTCATTTATCGGATTCGCAGAAAAACCGGAGAATATATTTGGCTTGAATCCCTTTTTATGCTCGATAAACAAGCAAATTTACTTTTTTGTACTTCACGCGATTTTACCGAGTACAAAACAACTGAAGAAGAATTGGAAGCGAATCGAACAAAATACCAGGCACTCGTTGAGAGTTTTCAAGATACGGTAGGCATTATAACCGTTGACGGATATTGGGTTTACATGAACGAGGCGGGTAAAAAGCTTTTTGGGATTACCAGTACAAGTGAAATGATCGGACGGTCGGTTTTCGATCATGTCCCCCAAGAGGAACATCGAAAAATTCGCGATCATATTGTTTCGCATCAAGAAAAAGAGCCTTTTGAGCTGACGATTTTGCGAACAGATCGGCAAATTCGGCATGCGGAAGCAAAAGTGATCCCAACCATCTATAAAGAGCGAAATACCTGTCAAATTGTCATCCGCGATTTGACAGAAAGAAAGAAAACGGAAGATATGATGCAACAGACAGAAAAACTGTCGGTTGTCGGACATTTAGCGGCTGGAATTGCCCATGAAATCCGCAATCCGCTAACAGCCATCAAAGGGTTCACCCAGCTAATGAAGCAAGAAGTGCCAAATTCGTATTTGGACGTTGTTTTGACGGAATTGGAAAGGGTTGAAAATATCGTAAGTGATCTGCTGATCCTTGCCAAACCACAGGCTTCCGTTTATGAAAAAGTCAATATGGAAAAGCTTTTGAACGATACGATTTTTCTGTTTCTCTCAGAAGCCCATTTACATAACATTGAATTTTTCAGTGATCTTCAATTATCCGACCCTTTTATTGAAGGAGAGGGCGATAAACTGAAACAAGTCTATATTAATTTGCTTAAAAATGCCATTGAAGCCATGCCAAATGGCGGGCATATTTCGATAAAAGCGTATGAGAGAAACGATGATGATCTGGTCACCCAAATCATCGATGAAGGCATCGGCATCCCGCCGGAACGGATCTCAAGGCTGGGCGAACCTTTTTACAGCACGAAAGAAAAAGGGACAGGTCTCGGCTTAATGATATGCAATCGGATTATTAAAAATCATAATGGTACACTGAAAATTGACAGTTGTGAAAAAAATGGCACAACTGTCACAATCAAACTTCCGCGAAGATGCAGCTAAT
>JAKACS010000449.1 GCA_021821235.1 Bacillota bacterium | reverse complement strand
AAGCTTCGGCTTGCTTGTTTTCGAAGTTGGAGTGGATGGAGACGGAAAATCAATTTACAAAGCAAAATCATTGAGCATCAAAAAAGAAGCTACAACGGATCAGCTTTTCCAAACCGCCCAAGCGCTTGCTGCTTTATGCATCAACCCGCTTAACACAGTTGAACGAAATGACAGCTCAGACATTATCGCATAATGAATTTTTTAAAAAAATAAGGAGGTGAACGAAATGGCAAAAACATTGGAACTACAATTTGCAACGGAAACGGGTAAAACAGCAAGAATCTCACTTGACAATCCAAAGGAACCGGTCGATCCGGCTGCCGTCAAGCAATCGATGGATCAAATTATTGCGGCGGATGCATTCTTAACCGCAAACGGCAAATTAGTCTCTGCAGCAGGCGCGCGTGTCGTTGAGCGCAATGTAACCGATTATACCATTGCCTAGTGAAACAGGGCTGGATTCGTTGGTAATCCGGCTCTGTCCCTGGTTAAATTAGTAGTTTCCAAAAGGAGGTGGCAAACAATGGAACAGTTCATTCCCATTATCAGCCAGGTTGGCTTTCCGATTGTCGTAACGCTTTACTTGCTTTACCGAATCGAGTCCAAGCTGGATCTTGTTGTCCAATCCATCCAAAGCCTTCCCGATCGATTAAGAGAAAGAACGTAAAACAATCACTCAAGCAAAAGGGTACAAAATCGCATGATTTATGTATCCTTTTTTAAATCGCTCAAATTTGCTCAATTCCATGAAAATTTTTCGTTTTATCTGCGAGATTCGGCTCCTCTATCCGCGGAGTCTTCAACTTTATCCGCGTGATTCCTCTTTTTATCCGCGGAATTTCGATCTTTATCCGTGCGTTTCCGCTTTTTATCCGCGGAAATTTCCATTTTATGATTATTGCATATAAATTGAGCCACATGTGCGGAGTTTTGAGCCAGTCAGTGCAGAAGAGTGAGCCACCATCTGCGGGGTTAGGGCCGGCACGATGATACATTATTTTTTGACTTATACACAATGAGCAGTTGGTTAGTCATGTCTACATCCTTTATTCTAAGCGAAAGGGCTTCCTCGATACGCATACCAGTTCCAATCAAAATACGGATGATGACAGGATAAACCAGACAATGGGTATTGGTTCTTCTCCCTTGTGCAAGCTGATCAGCTGCCATGGTAATGGAACCCAGTTCAGCTCCCGAAAAAATATATGGACGGAATGGTGAGTATACTTTCTTCATATATTTGTGTGGTATTTCATAGGAAACGATCCCCAAACTTCGAAGAAAAGCCGAGAACTGACGGAAATCTGAAATACGAAATCCCCTGGTTGATGGACTTTCCTTTTCCCTTTCACGTAGAATGAATTCCGCTGCTTCATGACTGATTTCCAGACTGTCGCAAGCAAGGGTAAGTTCTTGGTTTAGTGATTTCAATCTGATTAGTGTGGAATGTGTCACTTTTTCACCTTTACCACGTTTAAACAGGATATATTTTTCGAAATAATCCTTGAAAATTCCTTCTTGGAAAGCTTGAAATTCCTTATCATTCAGCATACGGTATCACCTCCATGGAGGCTTTTCTCAACTGGGAAATATCGGACCAGATGTACCTAGTGGTTGTCTGGGGAGATGCATGTCCAAGGATTGTGGCAATTTCGCTGATCTGAACACCGTCCGACATCATGCCAGTTGCCAAGCTGTGTCTCATGGAGTGAAGTCCAGCATGTTTCCGATCTGTATTGATCCCGGCTTTCTTAAAGAAAGCGCGGACTTTTTGCGAAAAGCGACTATCATCGGAGTATGGCATATGGGGTGGTTTTTGCCTAATAAAAATATAATCATCGATAGTTTGGGGCCTGGCGTTTTTTATATAGTCCAGCATCGCTAAGCATACTTCCTGTATTAAAGGAAGCTCTAAATACTTTTTGGTCTTTTGTTGACTAAGTTTAATGCACCGCTTTTTCCAGTCAATGTTCGATAGCTTGAGGGTCCTGATGTCAGAGGAACGGAGCCCATACACACTTGCCAGAAGCATCATTAGATACAACATTTTTCCCTGCCCGGAGGCTCTGTCAACAGAATCCAGTACCTTTCGTATTTCCTCGGCAGAATAAGCCGATTCCAATCGCTCATGTTTGTTAGTGTGAAGGTTATCCAAAAAGGAGTCAAATCTAAATTTCAAATTATTACTGATCATTGGGCAGGAAAAATAACTTCTAATGGTATAAAGAATATTCGTTTTTCCTATAGAGGAATAGTGCCCATCAAGGGTTCCAATAAAATTGACCAATGTTTGGGGATCCAGACAGTCAATCGAAGAACAGCCACTTTCGAAAATAAAAATTAAAAAGGGTTTTAGTCTTCCGATACGTGTTCTTATCGTACTGCGGCTACATTCTTTTGAAGCCAGCCACTCACCATAAAGCTGGATATCCCTCATGAAGGTTTCTGGTATAGAAGTGGAATGATAGATATACCTTCTAGCCAAACCACATCCATTCAATGTATCCCTAATAAATAGTACTGCTCGCGCCTTACTCTTTTTGCATTCGGTCAAGGGGCGCATGTATGGACTTGCCCCGGTTACCTTTTCATAATATTTCGATACATTGTCCTCTGGCATGTAAGATGATTCCTGTTTACAAAATAGAAGGAATTCATCAATGACGCCACAATAAATATACGCCAGTTTGGAATTATTTAAATCAGTTGTTACCCGTTCCTTCAATTGATCCATCTTTAACCGCCGTTCTTCTTCAAATGAAATAAAATCAGCCATTTCCATAGTCTCCTCTCATTAATGGGCTGATTCTATTATAGTTTATTAATGTAAAGTTGAATTTGAGTCCAACCTTTCATCATCAACATTTCTCTTTACTACTTTACATTAATCATTTCTTTTCATTAAATCTTAAAATGGGGGTTATTAAACCATATCGAGTCGAACCACTCCTTAATGAAGCTTATCGCGAAATGGCAGATTACTACCGTATAGTCATCGTGCCGAGCCGGGTTCGAAAACCAAGGGATAAGGCTAGTGTCGAAGGTACTGTTGGGTATATTTCACGACAGATCATCGCCTCGTTAAAAAACTATCAATGTTTTCACATAGAGGATTTAAATCAAAGAATTCATGAAAAACTGGAAGAAATCAATACGATTGATTTTCAGAAACGTCCCGGATCACGTAAAAAGGTGTTTGAGGAAGAAGAGAAATCCCACCTTCAACAGCTTCCCCTAACACGTTACAAACTTGCGGAATGGAAAACAGCAAAAGTTCAATTGAACTACCACATCCAAGTTGAACGAATGTATTATTCCGTCCCATATGATTATGTCCGTGAACAAGTCGATGTTCGGCTGACCACTGACCTAATTGAAGTTTACTTTAAGGAAGCGCGAATTGCATCCCATAAACGATTAAATGGAGAAGTAGGACAGTTTTCCACGAACAGGGATCACATGGCAGATAATCATAGACTATACCCTGAGCATAATCCCGAAAACAATCGTAAATGGGCAGAAACAATCGGGCCCTCCATGGCGCGGTTTGCCACTGATATCCTATAAAAAAATGCGGAAAAGAAGGCATTAAACATCCTTAGTGCTTTAAGAAATTTATCAACCAAGCATACAAAGGATGAACTCGAGACGGCAACGCATACATTGTTTGAAATATCAACCAATCCGACCATTCCTGTTTTAAAAGGGATATTGGATCGACGAAAAAAGCGCGAGCAAAAATCGAATGTTGATAATCAGCAAAGCAATAACAATAACCATGGCTTTACCCGTGGCGCTAAATACTTTGGAGGGGACAAAAAGTGATGAACCAAGAAACTTTACGGAAATTAACTGAAATGAAAATGGGTGCAATGGCAGAATTATATCAGTAACAAAGCCAGAACAAAGACTATCAAGATATGGATTTCGATGATCGGTTTAATCTTTTGGTAGACTA
>JAKACS010000448.1 GCA_021821235.1 Bacillota bacterium | reverse complement strand
GTTTCGAAATGGTACCGGGCGAAAATGTCGCTTATGGGCGGCGTTGATCTTGTGTTTGAGCTACCTTACCAGTTTGCAACCCAAAAGGCTGAAACCTTTGCAAATGGTGCCATTTCTCTATTAGATGCAGCCGGATGTGATTCGATTTGCTTTGGAAGCGAAAGCGGAAATATAAACGCCTTTCTAAAAACAGCTGACAAGATCGAACGAATGCAGACTCAACTTGATAAAGAAATTAAACAAAGCATGAAAACAGGCATTAGTTATCCAAGAGCGCTGTCCTTGGCCTATGATTCAATCGCAGATTCAACTGACAATGTAAATTTAACTACACCAAACAATATTCTTGGATACCAATACATACAAGCAATCCGCAGCCAAAAAAGTGCTCTAAAGCCTTTTACAATCGCCCGAGAAAGTGCCGGCTACCACGATGAACATTTTGCATCGGCAACCATTGTAAGCGCAACGAGCATCCGCAAAGCGATTTTTTCAAAGGAAAACAAGATAGACTCCTTTATCCCAAGTTATACAAAGGAACTTTTAAACGATTATTTAACCGAAAACGGCCAGCTGCATCAATGGGAAGATTACTGGCCATTGCTCCAGTTTCGCCTGCTTCAGGCAACAGCTGCGGAATTGAAGCAAATCTATGAGATCGAAGAAGGAATAGAAAACCGGCTGGTTAAAGCGGCCACTCAAGCAGGCAGTTACCAGGAATTTATGGAAATGGTAAAAACAAAGCGGTATACATGGACGAGGCTGCAGAGAATCAGCACGCATATTTTAACAAACGCCAACAAATCCGAAATGAGGACAGAGGAAGAAAAAGTTTCTTATTTAAGATTAATCGGCATGAGCGAAAAAGGAAAAGCATATTTAAATCAGCAGAAAACGCAGTTTAGCCTTCCGCTCATTTCCAAGCTTTCTTCGTATCGCCACAAGGAAATTGACCTTGATATTCGTGCCGCCCGGATTTACGCTGCCATCCTTCCTGCCAAAAACAAAAAAGCCCTCCTCAAGCAGGAATTCCAGCCGCCGATGTATTTATATAAGGAGGAGCTTCGTGACTGGAAATAAACAGACGATGGATCAAACCATTATTCTACAGACTAAAGGATGCCCAACAGGACATCCTCTTATTTTGCTGGCAATTTTCTCAAATAGTTTACGGCATTAGCAAACGAATCGACGGGAACAATCTTCATTTTTGTGCCAATCTTTTTCGCCGTCTTAACTGCATCGCGGTAATTCGACTTCTTGCTGCCATGCTCATTCGGAGCAAGGAAGATCTCCGCACCCGCGTTGTTGGCTGCAACAATCTTTTGATCAATTCCCCCGATCGGTCCGACAGAACCATCTGCTGCAATTTCGCCCGTACCAGCAATTTTATAACCTTTTGTAAGATCTTCTTTCGTCAGCTGATTGTAGATTTCAAGTGAAAACATCAAGCCTGCAGACGGCCCGCCGATCCCATCCGTCTTTACTGTAACATCCGGCTTAACAAGAATGTCTTTATCATCCACGAGCGCAATCCCGATGCCGACCTTGCCCGGGTTGTCCTTGAATCGCTGTACGGTCAGTTTGACAGTTTTCGTTTGCTTCTTTCGTAAAATCGTGAAATTGACTTGATCACCCGCTAGTTTTTTTCCAATATAAGTAGTAAATTGTTTAGACGAGGAAAACGAATGTCCATCCACTTTAAAAATCCGATCCCCTGCCTGCATTTTTCCGTAGGCAGGCATGCTGGGCATTACATTTAACACGTATACGCCATTGTATTTGTAGTTGACAGGAAGCCCCGCATTACGGTAGGCAACTTCAATGGCATTTTGCTTTGAATTTGCCATTAAGTACAGCTGGCGTACGTTAAATTCTTCCTCTGTTTCATTTTTCGCTACTATTTGATCAGCAGGATAGATTTCTTCAAATTGGCTTATCTTCGCTTCCGCCAATGAATAAATATTCGCTCTCCCCATGCGTACAGTTGTTAACATGAAATCCCCTTTTTCATTGGAGCCATTTTCCACTTTGACAATTGGCTTCAATACTTTCGCCATTCCCGGTTTTGTCACATAGTATGGCAACGGATAAACCATTCCACCAACCAGCAACACAATCAGGACTAGGGATCCGATAAACGTTTTTTTTCGCATTCAATTATTACTCCTTCCACTGCTCAATCAACCGCTTTAATTGATCAATATTTTTCCTCATTTCAGCTTCGCCAGTTGCAATAATTTCCGCCACATTTGTGAAGGCAGTGGAACTGTACATTTCCACATTTGGACAGATCATGAGATCCGTTGCCATCGCCCGATTGCTGACAATCTCCGTCTGCATAATGTCAATGCTCTGCATGATCACATCGTATATGGAGGTTATTTCCGCATTGCGTTTTACCCTTGAAACATCCACGGCAATGACAAAATCAGCTCCCATCTCCCTCGCCACCGACACCGGGACGCGATCAACCACACCGCCATCCACGAGGAGTCTGCCTTCGTATTTTTCAGGTACAAAAATCCCTGGTATGGAAATGCTTGCTCTTACGGCATCAGCAATCGGCCCTTTTTGAAAAACAATCTTCCCCCCTGTTAACAAATCGGTTGCCACTACCCCGACTGGCAAAGACAGTTCTTCAATATTTTTCCCATGGGTGAAGACACGAATAAATTCTTTTACCCTTTTGCCCATTATAAAACCCATTTTCGGAACTGTAAAATCCAAATAATATTTCCGTTTAAATGCCCCTGACAATTTATAGAGGTGATCAATCTCAATTCCGACACCGTACAAACATCCGACAAGCGCTCCCATGCTGCTGCCGGCGATAAGATCAATGGGAATACCTTCTTCTTTAAGCACTTTAATGATACCGAGGTGGGCAAAACCGCGCGCTCCCCCGGAACCAAGTGCTAAGCCAATCCGTGGACGACGTTCCACACCGCTCCCTCCTTTACAATCCCATCTTCGCTTCGATTGCTTGGATCCCTTTGTTCGGCCAGGGTTCAGAAATCTCCTTCAATCATATGGTCTAAATTAACATTCTATGAGTATATTGTTTTATATGAGGTTAGGACAAGGATTTAGCAGGAGAGGAGGCTTTTGAAAACTTGTTTCGTTCTAAATTAAAGACCATTATATTATCGGTATCGGTTACCGTTATGGCCGCATCGCTGATTTCTTTTCCCCAAGAGTCATTTGATGCTTCCATCCGCGGTTTAAATATGTGGTGGGAAATTGTATTTCCGTCCCTGCTTCCGTTTTTCATTGTTTCAGAAATGCTGATTGGATTTGGAGTTGTGAAATTTCTCGGCGTTTTGTTAGAACCGCTGATGCGTCCGCTTTTTAAAGTCCCCGGTGTTGGCGGATTCGTCTGGGCAATGGGGATGGCTTCCGGCTATCCATCCGGGGCAAAACTGACTGCCAGGCTGCGCCAAGAAGGACAATTAACCCAAATTGAAGCGGAAAGACTTGTTTCCTTTACCAACTCCTCAAATCCTTTATTTATTTTTGGTGCAGTTTCAGTCGGCTTTTTCCATAATCCGCAAATCGGTATTATTCTGGCCTTGTCCCATTATTTAGGAAATATTTGCGTTGGCATTATAATGAGGTTTTATGGAAAAGAAGAGATGGAAGTACGCGGTGGTAGAAAGAGGCGTTTTCACATAAGGACAGCCTTTTCAACCCTGCATCAAACAAGAATTAAAGACAATCGCCCAATCGGCAAACTGTTAGGGGATGCTGTTACTTCTTCCATTCAAACATTATTGATGATCGGCGGCTTCATCATTCTATTTTCAGTTGTTAACAGGCTGCTATATCATCTACATATTACGGCGGTGCTTGGAAAAGGAGTAGAATTTCTGCTTTCATCTCTGTCCTTTCCAACCACGCTTAGCATCCCATTTATTTCAGGGCTATTTGAAATAACCCTTGGGAGCAAATTAACCAGCCAGGTACAAGCAGCCACACTCTTACAAC
>JAKACS010000447.1 GCA_021821235.1 Bacillota bacterium | reverse complement strand
CACATATTGCTCAGCTACTATTTCATTCATCGAAACGAACAAACCGCCCGAGGTAACAGCATCACAAAGGACTAACTGTTCATAAAAGGAAAGGTCATTGTACTCTACTTCATCAAACAGCCATTTGTGATTGGACTTCGTGCCTCCTGGAACAATGCCATTCTTTGCTAGTTCTTCTGAACCACTAAGAACAGGAATATCGGATAGCGACAATAAAAAACTGACATTACTGCCGCGAGCCATTTCACTGCCATGACCCAATAAACCAAATCCGGTCACATCTGTAACAGCATGTGGGGTGTAGTGGGTTAAAATCTCTGCAGCTGTTTTATTCAATTCGGCCATTGTTTGAATCACTTGCTGCTCTTGTTCGGATGACACGGCCCTTCGCTTGATGCCGGTTGTCATAATGCCAACACCAATTGGCTTTGTTAAAACGAGCGCATCACCGGGTTTTGCACCAACATTTTTCCAAAATTTATCTGGGTGAACGATCCCTGTTACAGCAAGTCCAAATTTCGGTTCCTGGTCGTCAATTGAGTGTCCGCCAACAGTAACAGCTCCTGCTTCGCTTACTTTGTCAGAAGCTCCCTTTAAAATCTCTGCTAAGATATCGGCTCCCAGTTTTTTAATCGGATAACCGACAATATTTAAGACCGTTTTCGGTGCGCCTCCCATTGCGTATACATCGCTTAGAGCATTCGCAGCGGCTATTTGGCCAAACATATAGGGATCATCAACAATCGGTGTAAAATAATCCACTGTTTGGATCAATGCGATTGTATCCGAGATTTTGTAAACACCTGCGTCATCAGCTGTTTCATTTCCAACCAATAGTTCGGGAACCGGCTTTTGTTTTGGTAAGAGACGCAAAACTTGCGTCAGGTCTTCAGGACCAATTTTGCAGCCTCAGCCAGCTTTTGATGAGAAAGACGTCAGGCGAATTTTGTCTTGATCGCTCATGTTGCTCACCTCCATTGATCTAGTATACCATTTCTAATTTTTTTCGCACGAATGGCTGTCCAATATTTAATGAATTGACGAATTTAATTCTTTTTAATATATAATAATTTTATTATGTTAACAAAAATGTAAAAATAAATCCCTTCCTTTATTCAAGGTAAGGTGATATACCGATTTTTTCCAGTGTTTTTTTCGTCTTTTGCAATTGTGACTTCAAGGATTCCGGAGTGAAAGGAAGCGGTTATTTTCTGATTTACAACGGGAAAGGGGAAAGCAATGGTTCGTGCACGAACCTCTTCCTGATTTTTTGGATGAGGGAGGGTCTTTTTAGCTTTGATGATCAGTTTTTCATTTTCGGCAAATACCGTAATTTCACTGGCTTCATAATGGCATAAAAGAGCTTCAACAATCCACTTTTTATTGGTTTCGTATAAATCAATTCGAAACTGTATTTGATCAAGGTAGGTTGTCAATGGATCGAGAAAGTAGTTTTCCAGCCATTTTTCCATTTGCTGAAGATCATAGGACTGGTCTTCTTCTTTATTGGACATGATGCGCTCCCTCCTTGTTATGGTTCATCGTATTCATAAAGCAGAGATTTGGTGAAAATGGTATAATGTGCATTGATCTTAACATGAAGGAGTTTTTAACTTGAAACAATGGCTGCGTTCGATTCCTCCTGTTCATGAATTGCAGACACATGAACAGTTTGTCACGCTCATGGAAACAAGTAATTTGGATTTTTATGAATTATCACAACAACTTAAGGAAGTTGTCGAACAGATTCGCTGTTCCATTTTGTCCGGCGAGTGGAAGGGTTCAGTCCCTGGAACAGATTCGTTTATCGGTGAACTTTTTCAATTATTGGCGAACAAAATTGGAACTCAATATTCTTTTACGCTCGAAAGGGTGATCAATGCTACCGGTACGATCTTGCATACCAATTTGGGAAGAGCAAGGCTTAGCGATCACGCTGTTGCCCATGTAATCGAAACAGCGCAAAATTATTCCAATTTGGAGTACAAACTCGAAGAAGGCAAACGCGGTTCGAGGCACAGCCATGTTGAATCCTTGATTAAGCATCTGACTGGTGCAGAAGCGGCGATGATCGTAAACAATAATGCAGCAGCGGTCTATCTTGTATTACGGGCGCTTGTGCAAGATAAAGAAGTAATTGTTTCAAGAGGGCAACTTGTTGAAATCGGCGGCTCGTTTCGCATTTCAGCCATTATGGACGAGAGCGGGGCGAAGCTTGTTGAAGTCGGCACAACAAATAAAACGCATCTTAATGATTATCAGCAGGCAGTAAGTGAACAAACGGCGATGATTATGAAAGTACATACAAGCAATTTTAAAGTAATTGGTTTTACGGAAACCGTTGATACGAAAGAGTTGATTTCTTTAAAAAGAAAACGGGAACAGATTATTTTTTATGAAGATCTTGGGAGCGGAGCATTGTACGATTTTCGCACGCACGGGATTGGCGATGAGCCTGTTGTGAGAGAAGTAATTGAAATGGGAGCAGATCTTGTTACTTTTAGCGGCGACAAGTTATTAGGTGGTCCGCAGGCAGGGATTATCGCGGGCAAACAGGAGCTGATTGACCGGTTAAAAAACCATCAGTTGGCAAGGGTTGTCCGTGTGGATAAAATGACGCTTGCTGCCTTAGAAGGTACGTTAATTGATTATGCAAAAGGGGAAAGGGGACTGAAGGCGATTCCGGTTGTCCGTGATATCCTTAAGCCTCTCGATCAGCTTGAGGAACGTGCGAGACGTTTTGCCGCAAGATTAACTGAAACAGCTGCCAACATTCATGTAAGAGTCATTCCTGGAACAAGCAAGATTGGCGGCGGTACAATGCCTGAAGTCGAATTGCCATCTGTGGTGGTCGCCCTCCAACACAATCATTATACAGCGGGACAGCTTGCAAAAACATTGCGAGCCGAAACAAAACCCGCGATTGTCGCAAGAATCCAAAAAGAGGAGTTTATTCTCGATCTGCGCACTGTATCAGAAGAAGATGAAGAAATCCTCTTAAATGCATTGAAGCAACTTTAACGGCAGCAAAAACACCCTCCAAAAGAGGGTGTTTTTGCTACATATCATGGTTAGAATTGTGTTTTGCTCGAGTATGCTGGCGGTTTTTTACTTTATGAGAACCGCTGAACGGTTGCGGTTGTCCTGATTGATTTCCTTTTGGTGCATTTCGGTGCATGTCTTTACTATCATTTTTGTTCATCTTCTTCATCCCTCCTAAAAAATAGGATGCATTCTCAGCTAGTTTTTATACCGTATATTATTTATTAATTTGAACATTTTAACTGTATACCTACTTTTTTGCGAGGAGTGAAACAAATGCCATACCATAAAAATAAACAGCAAGCCTTCCAAGCTGCACAACAAGGTGTAGAGGATGCTCAAGAGCTTTACTACGAAATCGTTCGCGACAGTGCCAGCTATGGTCACCAATTAAACCATTTGAAAGAGGAAGTCAATGAAGCATACCAGCAAATTGAAAATGCTTTAGAAGTGGCCTCTGAGCATGAAAGGGTTCAGCTTGAACGGTATCAGCAAGATTTGCAAAAAATGGTTGACGAGGTCAATCTAAACCAATAAAAAGCGGGGTAATTCCCGCTTTTTATTGGTTTTTTTTCCGCTTTTTATTATTCAATTTTTCCTTCGCCGTTAATGGTTCATTCGCGATTTCCTCATTAAATCCAGCACCTTGGCCTTGTCCTTTGGCAGAGTTCATTCCCGGAATGACATGATTTGATTTTTTTCGCTGCAATCTCGATCACCTCCTACCATTTTACTATTTCCTAAATCCTCTAAAAAAGACAGATTGTTTTTTTACCATAATAAAAAGGCGATTTGAATTCTCTGCTTTCGAATAATATGTGAGGCCACAATCATCGTATATCCCATTTACAAAGGATAATTTCATAAATTCATAAGAAAAACTTATCAAACGCAATAACTTTCTTGTTATTTACTTATCTCGATTGTTGTATTAAGATTAGAATTGTGA
>JAKACS010000446.1 GCA_021821235.1 Bacillota bacterium | reverse complement strand
AGTGCATCTATAACCATCGTTCTGGTTCTTTCTAATATTTCATTTTCTTTCAATGATTCCACATCCTATATAAGTTATTAACCCTTATTAGTTTCTAGCCTACAGATTCAGGAAGGACATGTAAAGTTGTCATTCATTTTGAAATCAGGAGTATTCGGGAGTATTTTAATGGAAATATGTTGTTTTATCTATACAGTAATTTCTATACGTAAAATATAAACGATTAAGAAGGTTTATGACGTTTGAACTAAAATAAATTAACGGGCTATAATTAATTTAGCACTAAGTTCCAAATTAAACGAGGTGAAAAAATGGATGAAAATATAAAAATTAAAGTCAGTGATGTGACTAAGATTTTTGGAAAATCAACAAAGAAGGCTTTACAGTTAATTAAAGAAGGAAAATCAAAGGAACAAATTTTAAAGGAAACGGGCTCAACGGTTGGGGTTAACCGAGCATCCTTCGAAGTGAAGTCAGGAGAAATATTCGTCATAATGGGTTTATCCGGAAGCGGTAAATCTACCTTAGTTCGATTACTTAATCGTCTTATTGAGCCTACAATTGGGCTAGTTCAAATCGACGGCAAAGATGTAGTGAAGATGAATAAGGAAGAATTAAGGGAAGTAAGAAGAAAGAAAGTTAGCATGGTCTTTCAAAAGTTTGCATTGTTTCCTCATAGAACTGTGCTTGAAAACACGGAGTATGGTTTAGAAATACAGGGAGTCGAAAAGACCGAAAGAAGCAAAAAGGCATTAGAAGCCTTAGAGTTAGTAGGGCTTAAGGGTTATGAAAATCAATATCCCAGTCAGCTAAGTGGTGGAATGCAGCAACGTGTGGGATTAGCGAGAGCACTGGCAAATGATCCTGATGTTCTTTTAATGGACGAAGCTTTTAGCGCATTGGATCCGTTAATTCGAAAAGATATGCAGGATGAGTTGCTAGAATTACAATCCACTATGGAGAAAACAATCGTTTTTATTACTCATGATTTAGATGAAGCTCTTCGGATTGGTGACAGAATTGCCCTGATGAAGGATGGCAACATCGTGCAAATAGGAACCCCTGAAGAAATATTAATGAATCCTGCGAACGAGTATGTTGCAAGATTCGTCGAGGATGTTGATCTTTCGAAGGTCCTTACTGCTGGGCATGTTATGAGGCGTGCAGAGACCGTTCAAGTTGATAAAGGTCCGCGTGTAGCCCTTAAATTAATGAAGAATCTAGGAATCTCCTCTATATATGTCGTTGATAAACATCAGAAACTCCTCGGTGCAATCACCGCTAATGATGCTTTAAAAGCCGCTGACGAAAATCAGTCATTAACGGCATTCGTAGAAAAGGGCATAAATGTGGTCGGAACAGAAACATTATTAATTGATTTATTTGATAAAGTATCTTCGTCAAACATTCCTGTTGCAGTGACAGATGAAAATAATCGATTAAAAGGAATCCTAATTAAGGGTGCTGTGCTCGGTGCTCTTTCGGGTAATGAGAAATATATAAATGATGGTGCTGTAGTTGAGGCAGCAGCAGCTATGGAGGTGATTTAAGATGGAAGGAATCTTACCTAAGCTTCCATTAGCGCATTGGATTGATGTTTTTGTAGAATGGCTGACTAATACATTTGGTGGAATGTTTGATGGTATCACTGTGGGGGTTTCATCTTTTGTTGAAGGAATCGTCTCAAGTTTAAGCTTTATACCTTCTATTTTATTACTTATTCTTATTAGTTTACTAGCTTGGAAGGTTTGCAATTGGAAAATTGCTTTATTTTCATTAGTAGGTTTACTTCTTATTAATAATTTAGGTTATTGGGATGAGATGTTAGAAACGTTAGCTCTTGTCTTGACCTCTGTGTTAATTTCGATTGTAATTGGGATTCCAGTTGGTATTTGGGCATCACAAAGTGAAAGAGTAAGGCAAGTAGTTATACCTATTCTAGATTTCATGCAAACTATGCCAGCTTTTGTTTATTTACTGCCAGCAATCTTTTTCTTCAGTATAGGGGTGGTACCAGGGGTTGTTGCATCCGTTATTTTTGCGATGCCACCAACCATTCGATTAACCATACTTGGAATAAAGCAGGTACCAGCAGATTTAATTGAGGCAACAGAAGCATTTGGCTCTACAACCAAGCAAAGGCTTTTAAAGGTGCAACTGCCGCTAGCTATGCCAACGATTATGGCAGGGATTAATCAAAGCATCATGCTAGCTTTATCAATGGTAGTAATAGCATCCATGGTTGGGGCACCTGGACTCGGTACAGTGGTTTATCGTGCCGTTACGCAAATTAAAACAGGTATCGGGTTTGAAGCTGGCCTAGCGATAGTTATCATTGCTATAATACTAGACCGCATCACTCAAAATATTGGTAAGAAAAAACAAGGGGGAACAGCTTAATGTTAAAAAAATTAGTAGGAATTGCCACAGCATTATTACTAACTATTGGTTTAGCAGCCTGCGGAGGACAGAAAACAGCAAGTAAATCTGATTCTGTAGGTGACCAGGTTGAACACAAAATTATCGGAATTGATCCGGGTGCAGGAGAAATGAAATTAACGATCAATAAAGTTTTACCTGAATACGGACTGGATAACTGGACAGTAGTGGAGGGATCAGGTGCTGCTATGACTGCAGCTCTGAAAAAAGCTTATGACAAAAAGGAGCCAATCATTATCACAGGCTGGAGCCCACACTGGATGTTTTCAAAATTTAAATTAAAATACTTAAAAGATCCAAAAGGAATCTATGGTGGTTCAGAAGATGTTAACACGATTGTTCGCTTAGGATTAAAGAAAGATCACCCGGATGCTTATAAGCTTCTTGATCAATTCCACTGGGACCCGAAAAATATTGAAGAAGTGATGGGGCTAATTCAAGATGGAAAAGAACCTGCTGATGCAGCAGCAGAGTGGATCAGTAAAAATAAAGATTTAGTGAGTACTTGGACCAAAGGGGTTCACAAGGTTAACGGTGAAAAGATAAAGATTCTTTATGTAGCATGGAGCGATGTCATCGCTAGCTCAAATGTTGTCGCAAAAGTCCTTGAAAATGAAGGATATAAAGTAGATTTAGTTCAAGTTGATGCAGGTCCAATGTGGGCTGGTATTGCAGACGGAAGCGGTGATGCAATGGTAGGTGCATGGCTGCCAACCACTCATGCTACCTACTTCAAAAAATATAAAGGGAAGTTTGAAGACCTGGGACCAAATCTTCAAGGTACAAAGCTAGGATTAGTCGTTCCAACATACATGAAAATTAACTCAATTGAAGATCTAAAAGATAAATAGATAACATCCGAAAAAAAGATAGCTAGTATCATAATAGCTATCTTTTTTTTCGGAAAATTGAAAGAGGTAGATAGCAGTATTCAATGAACTATCCGCGTGAAAATTTAAGATATCCGTGAAGTTTGCCCGGTTATCAGTATACAAGCAAATTACTTCAAATTATCTCGAAGCATATTGGGAAAAAGGTAAAGAAAGGTCATGGTTGATACTTTGGTCAAGTTGTGTTAAAAAAACTTATTAGTGAAGAGTTAGTGTTAAAAAGCGTACCTCCCTCCCTCCTTTTTTATTGTCTAATGACATGAGATTCCTTACAATCGATGCACCCGAGCGATTTTGCCAGTCATTTAGAAACGTTGTCGCTTGATGAAATCAGAGATGCCATTCATCATTTCTATATATCATGAATTAAATAGGATCAATTTAAGTTAACAACTTGTTAAACTTGTTAAACTTGTTATTTCTGATTATTTTTTAATATTCAAAATATTATTTCTATGATATAGTATGAGTAATAGAAATAAGGTTAGGGTGATTTAATGGAAACGTTGTATGAGAAATTACCGATGGAAGTCCTAGCTCAATTCTTTTTTTATATTAATAAAAACATTGAAGATGGAATTTTATCAGAAGCAATGTATCATGAGGTTGACTTAATTGTGAAAGCATTGGAGAAACAGGGAAAGAAATTGGAAGACCTTATTATACCTCTGGAA
>JAKACS010000445.1 GCA_021821235.1 Bacillota bacterium | reverse complement strand
TCAGAGAACAAAAGGGATCGTTCTCGTTTTGATCGCCGCCATCTTTTGGGGGATTTCGGGTACAGTTGCCCAATTTTTATTTCAAGAACAAGGGTTTCAGGCGGATTGGCTTGTCGTGGTAAGGCTGTTAGCATCAGGAATCATCCTGCTCACGCTAGCACAGACTGTTATGAAACAAACGATTTGGAGTGTTTGGCGGGTTAAACAGGATGCCATTCAGCTCCTGTTATTTGGACTCGTTGGAATGCTCGGGGTACAATATACTTATTTTGCCGCAATTCAGCATGGAAATGCGGCGACAGCGACGATTCTCCAGTACTTGGCGCCAGTGTTGATCACATGCTTCGTTTGCCTGCGATTCCGCAAATTTCCCACTAAGCATGAGCTGGCTTCAATCGTTTTAGCATTGGCTGGCACTTTCCTCTTAGTAACCGGCGGGAGAATTGATTCTCTGTCCATCACCAAGACTGCTTTTTTCTGGGGGATTGCATCCGCATTTTCACTTGCTTTTTACACATTACAGCCAGGCAGTTTGCTAAGAAAGTGGGGTTCTTTTTTAACCGTCGGCTGGGGAATGATTATCGGCGGCATTGCCCTGAACTTTATAACCCCTGTATGGAAATTTCAAGGACAGTGGACTTTTTCTTCTTTCATTGCCGTTTTGTTTGTAATCGTATTTGGGACGCTGATTGCATTTTACTGTTATTTAGAAAGCTTAAAATACATAAGTGCCGCAGAAACCAGTCTGCTTGGATCGGCAGAACCATTGTCTGCCGCCTTTCTGGCAATTATATGGCTTCAAGTTCCATTCGGGCTGGCAGAATGGATTGGAACCATCAGCATTCTCTCAACTATTTTTATTTTATCAAGGGTTAAAAACAAATAAACGAAGAAAAATGAGTACAGGGGTTTGGCACTCCATGTTGCCCTCCCCCTTATTTAAACCATCCTTTTTGCCTGGAATGCTTAATCGCTTCAATCCGATTCGTTACCGCTAATTTATCCATAATAGTAGATATATAATTTCGCACGGTACCAATTGTAATGCTCATTTGGCTCGCAATTTCTTTCGTGTTTTTTCCATCCGCGACCAATTCGAGTACTTCCATCTCCCGTTCGGTTAACGGATTTTCCTCATTGTACACATCATCCATTAACTCTGGCGCATAAATTCGCTTCCCTGCCATAACACTGCGAATCGAATTGGCGAGATCTTCGCTTGGGCTGTCTTTCAATAAATAGCCGCTTACGCCAGCTTTTAAAGCGCGCTGAAAGTATCCCGTGCGAGCAAAGGTTGTTAAAATAATCACTTTACAGCCTAACTCTTTTAATTCTTCGGCGGCCTCAAGTCCGTTTTTACCAGGCATTTCAATATCCAAGATGCACACATCCGGTTGACGGTTTCGTGCAAGAGCTAAAACCTCTTCCCCATTGCTTGCTTGGCCAACCACTTCCATGTCCTCTTCCAAATTAAGCAAAGCACCGAGAGCGCCAAGCAGCATTCGCTGGTCTTCGGCAATGACAATTCGAATCATTTCGTTTCCTCCCTCCCGATCACTTTGGCTGTATTTGGTACCATTATCGTTAAAGTTGTTCCATCTTTGACCGCAATTTCAAGCCGGCCATTGACAAATTCAAGCCGTTCCTTCATCCCCATTAAACCGCTTCCTTTCGTCAAATCGATGGCATTTGGCGCAGTAAATCCATTGTCATGAACAATTAACACACTTTCCTTGTCTGATTGCTCAATGGTTATCGTACAAACGGAGGCACCGCTATGTTTTACGACATTGTTTACCGCTTCCTTTAAGCACATGCTTAAAATATTCTCCGTCAAAGGCGAAACGTCCGTTAACGTTCCATCTCCCTTGGCAACAAATTCAATTTGCGCCGCTTTTAAAATTTGTTTCACACGAGGTATTTCATCTTTTAAACGAATGCCGCGCATATTCGCAACCATTTTCCGCACTTCGTTCAGAGCGGTCCTCGAAGTCTGCTGAACATCTTTTAGCTCTGCTTTTGCTTTTTCGGGATCTTTATAGATCAATTTTCGCGCCAAATCACTCTTTAGGCCAATCAAGGATAGCTTTTGTCCTAACGTATCATGGAGATCACGGGCAATTCGCTGGCGCTCTTCCAGTTTGACCAACTCGGAAATTCGCTTGTTGGCATCCTCGAGTTTTTCCTCGAGCTGTCCCCTCTCTTTGCGGAAACGCAGACTAAACGGAAGCAGGATTACACTGATCAAAATAATGAGGACAAACGGCAGCTGTTTTAAAAACAACTCCTCTTGAAGTACTATTTTCACATTGATTGCTGCAGCCGTACTGACTAAGTGAATGAAATACAAGGTTAAAAATGGTATCCGATTCTTAATATTGCCGATCAAATAGGCCAGGAAGAAAGCAAAGTAAACATAACTGTAAAGCGTTGTCGCTGCGGCCGAAAAGCCGATTAGAATGACGGTCCACAAATAAACTGTCCAGCCTTTTGAGCGAAACGCAAATTGATAAATCAAAAAGAACAGAAGTGTTAAAACAATTCCGATGACAATCTTAATAGTTGATGGAGCTTGCAAAATAAAATAAAACGGCAAAATAGCAAGAACGGTCCATATATAGGGAGAAATTCCGGTATTTTTTAATAACAGCCAATTTTTTTTAAACATTGAATGAAACCTCTTTTACAATACAGTCTTTCTTCATTTTAACCTGTTTTTTCCAAACAACCAAGTAAAAAATGTTGATGGTTTTATAAAATTGAAAAATCTCCCCGTTTTAAGAGGAGACAATTCGTTAAAGTTCCGGTTTGATTTTGATCGCAACCGTTTTTTTCACAGTTCGTTTTGCTTCCTTGTAGCCAACAAACTTCTTCTTTTTCTCATCCCAAAGATGGAACTGCAATGATTGCCAGCTTGTGGCCAAAGTGACGGTTGGCACATTTTGCAATTCAACTGTTCGGTTATGAGCCGTTTCAAGCAAATAATTCGGAATTCTTGGGCTTAAATGATGGACATGATGGTAACCGATATTACCAGTCAGCCATTGAAGAGACTTTGGCAGTTTATAAAAGGAACTGCCTTCCACAGCGGCTTTTACATATTCCCAGTTGGTATCTGCTTCAAAATAGGAATCTTCAAACGTATGCTGTACATAAAAAAGCCAAATCCCGGCGGCACCAGAAAGTAAAAAGATCGGTCCTTGAACAAGCAAGAGATTTTCCCAGCCAATGATCCAACTCACTGATCCAAATAGGATGACAATCAAACTATTAGTTATATACGTATTCATTCGCTCTGCTTTCCGTGCTCCCTTGCGATTGAAGCGATTTTTAATCAAAAACTGATAAATCGGGCCCAAAACAAACATCACAAACGGGTTACGGTACAGGCGGTAGCCAATTTTTTTAAAAAGAGGTGCGGTTGAATACTCTTCAACGGTCAATATCCATAAATCTCCTGTTCCTCGCTTGTCCAAATTGCTGCTTGTTGCGTGATGGACAGAGTGGTCATGTGCCCATTGATCATATGGGAACAAGGTTAATACCCCTGCTAACGTTCCAAGGAAGCGGTTGATCGAACGATTTTTAAAAAAGGAATGGTGACAGCAATCGTGGAAAATGATAAAAATTCGCACCAAAAATCCCGCTGCAATAATCGTTAGAAGCAGTGTCAGTACATAAGAAACGGCTAAACTTTTATAGGCGAGAAACCATAACAAAAAAAACGGCACAAATGTATTGATGAGCTGCCAAATGCTTGCTTTTGTTGCGGATTTTTCATAAGGGGCAATTTGCTTTTTTAACTCTTTCATTTTTTGGATAGACATGATGGGTCTATTTCCCCTTCCTAGATATGATTAACTTGAATTATAAAGGATTTATGAAAATAGCATAAGTAGCAGGTGTCATGCTTGATAGATGATAAATGTCATCTCTTTTACTAGATTTAGTTTTATTTTTCAAAAATTTTTGTTATTATTTTAAAATAATGAGATAGAAAGAAGGGTAA
>JAKACS010000444.1 GCA_021821235.1 Bacillota bacterium | reverse complement strand
AATACTTATCGGCAACGCTTTTTACATTGATTGCTTTTACTTGGCCGCCGCTTTCTACTGCAGCAGAGAACACTTTAAAACTTGATTTTTTCACAATCTCTGATAGATCGACAAGTTCCATTTCAAAGCGCGTATCCGGCTTATCCGAACCATAGCGGCTCATCGCTTCATCATACGTCATCCGGGGAAATGGCGCGGTAACCTCAATTCCCTTCACTTCCCGCATCACTTTGGCCATCATTTTTTCCATTAAGCCCATAATGTCTTCCTGCCCTAAAAAGCTTGTCTCAATATCGACTTGTGTGAATTCCGGCTGGCGGTCTGCACGCAAGTCCTCATCGCGAAAACAGCGGGCGATTTGATAATAGCGCTCAATCCCTCCGACCATCAACAACTGCTTGAAAAGCTGCGGCGATTGCGGAAGTGCGTAAAACTCGCCCGGATGCACCCGGCTTGGAACAAGGTAATCGCGGGCTCCCTCAGGGGTGCTTTTTGTTAGAATCGGTGTTTCAATATCCAAAAATCCTTCCCCATCAAGGAAATCACGAATCGCTTTTGTTACTTGGTGGCGCATTTTAAGCGTTTCAAACATGACTGGGCGGCGAAAATCAAGGTAGCGGTATTTCAATCTGACATCTTCAGAAGCATCGGTTTTATCAGAAATCGTAAATGGCGGTGTTTTTGCTTCATTGATAATCGTTACCGCTTCAGCATACACTTCAATTTTTCCTGTTTTTAACTGCTCGTTAAATGTTGATTCTTCGCGTGCGACGACCTGTCCCTCGATACTCAGCACAAATTCATTGCGAATTTTTTCCGCAATTTTTAATGCTTCTTGAGACGTATCTGGATTGAATACAACTTGAACAATACCTGTACGATCGCGCAAATCAATAAAAATTAAACCGCCTAGATCGCGCCGTTTTTGCACCCATCCTTTTAAGATTACCTTTTCGCCAATCGCCGATTCCGGCACTTCACCACAAAAATAGCTTCTGCCAAACATTCTGGATCCCCCTTATTTCTGTCCTTCCAGTAAATAGGACACGAATGAATCAAGTTCGATTTCAACTTGGTCTCCCGTTTCCATCTTTTTCACTGTGATTCTATTGTTGCTTAGCTCTTCGTCACCTAACACTGCTACATAGTTCGCATTCAAGCGATCTGCTGCTTTAAACTGGGCTTTTACTTTGCGGTTTAGATAATCCCGCTCCACCGAAAGCCCGGCGTTTCGAAGCTGCTGCAGCAATCCTACCGTGTAATCTTTCGCTGAATCCCCCAGAGCGACAAGGAAACAATCGATTCCTTGAGCAATACCAAGCTTGACTCCTTCCGCTTCAATCGCAGCCAGCATGCGTTCAATACTTAACGCAAACCCAATCCCCGGTGTTTCCGGACCGCCGATTTCCTCCGCAAGTCCATTGTAGCGTCCGCCCCCGCACAATGTCGTGATTGCACCAAAACCTTCTGCATCACTCATAATTTCAAATGCCGTGTGATTGTAATAATCGAGACCGCGTACAAGATTTGGATCGACTTCAAACGGAATATCCAGCAATCCTAAATAATACTGAAGCTTTTCAAAATAATTTCTGGAATACTCGTTTAAATAATCAATAATCGATGGAGCCATTTTCATTAATTCATGATCACGGTCTTTTTTACAATCCAAAATTCTGAGTGGGTTTTTTTCCAAGCGACCTTGGCAATCGCTGCAAAATTCGCCAATTCGCGGCTGAAAATGATTCACGAGCGCTTCGCGGTGAGCATTGCGGCTTTCTTTGTCACCAAGACTATTGATCACCAATTTCAACCGTTTCAAGCCAACTTCTTTGTATAAATTCATTGCGAGCGAAATGACCTCGGCATCAATAGCTGGATCATCGCTTCCCAAGGCTTCAACACCAAATTGAACAAATTGGCGGAAGCGCCCTGCCTGCGGACGCTCATAGCGGAACATCGGTCCCATGTAAAAGAGCTTTACAGGCTGAGAAGGCAACCCGAACATTTTCTTCTCAACAAAAGCCCGAACCGTCGATGCTGTTCCTTCCGGCCGAAGTGTTAAACTGCGATCGCCTTTATCGATAAACGTATACATTTCTTTCTGGACAATATCGGTCGTATCGCCAACCCCGCGTAAAAATAATTCTGTATGTTCAAAAATCGGGGTGCGAATTTCATGATATTGATATCGTTGACAAAGCTCCCTTGCTTTGTTTTCAATCAGCTGCCATTTTTCCACCTCACCTGGCAAGATATCTTGTGTACCCCTTGGAATGCTAATCGACAATGGGGATTCCTCCTTCATTTTTTTCAATAAAAAAACTCCCATCCCTTGTTAAAAAACAAGGGACGAGAGTTGTGATATTCCCGTGGTGCCACCCTAGTTGAAAAGCGAAGAAAAACCGCTTTTCCTCTTTTCCAGTTAACGCCTGTGCACGTTCATTCCTACTTAAAAATTCTTTCGGAAAGAAACCTTCGGAGTGTTCTTTCATTAAGACGACATGGGAATTGCTTTCAGCCCAGGGCAATTCCTCTCTAAGACACGCGGGATACCTTAATTACTATGCTCCATCATTGGTTTTTAAAATATGGTCATTTTAATTATATAATAATACGGAGCATTTTTTTGAATGTCAAGGCTAATTAGGATCTCTCCAGATAATTTTTTAATTTTTTTACATCATTCAAGGTCAGTCCAAATTCCGAAGCCAGTTCAAACGTGCTTGTATTTTGTTCCTTTTCTACAAAATCATGAAAATCAACGCCAAATATCCGGCTGCCTGTTGATTGTGTGATCACACCTTTTTCGCTTGAACGCATATTTATCCACCTTTCCATTCTAATCCTCTAACATTATTGTGACCATAATCGAAAAAAAACTTGCATTCAAACTGAGGATGGTAGGAAAACTGGCCCATTTTACCAACAAAGGAATGATTTTCAGCGCATTTTGCGTTAAAATAAGGGCAAAAAGTGTTAAAGGAGATGCAGATGGGGAAAAAAGCAGGAGCATTGTTGTTAATTATTGCCTTGACACTCAGTTCTTTCTATTCAAATACCACAGGCAAGGCGAAAGCCACAGGAACCGTTACAATTGCAGCAGATTCCGTTAACGTTCGCAAAGGGCCTAGCTTGAGTTATCCGTTGATTACTCAATTAAAAAAAGGTGATCAGTATGCAATTGTCAAAGAAAGCAATGATTGGACACAGATCCAGCTTTCAAATGGGAAAACAGGCTGGGTGGCAAATTGGCTCATTCAAAAAGCGAACAGGAATCAAGCAACAGATGGACAAAGTTCAAGCGGGAATACCGCGGTCAGCAATACAGAAAATTTACGGGTGCGTTCAGGCCCCGGAACCAATTTCCAAATTATTGGCTACCTAGCCAAAGGACAAGCGGTCAATGTTCTCGATAAAAATGAAAGCTGGATCAAGGTAGCATCGACTTTCGGAGATGGCTGGGTGGCAGCAACGTTTTTAAATGTAAACAGCGCCCCAAAAAGTCAAAATTATTTACAAACAACAGGAATGATAAATGGTGACAATGTAAATGCAAGAAGCGATGCCTCGTCTTCCGCTAAAATACTCGGAAAGCTCGCTAAAGGAACAGCTATTCAGGTATTATCCCAAAAAGGCGATTGGCTGGAATTTCGCTTTCAAGGAAAAACAGCATGGGTCAGCGCTCAATTTGTCGACTCTGATGATAAAAAAAATCAGAATAGCAATGATTTAAAAGGAATCATTGGCACCGTTTCTGCCAATGGCTTACATATTCGCGATCAAGCCTCATTGAATAGCAGCATCGTCGGTACGGTAAACAAAGGACAGCGTTATTCGATTCTTGCTGAAGTAAACAACTGGGCAAAAATTGAGTATGCACCTGAAAGTTACGGCTGGATCTCAAGTTTATACCTCGATAAATCAGCTGCAAAAAATGCGGCAGTAACCGGTCAAGCGGTCAAAGAATCGGCTGTTACTATTTTGCAGGATGGCACGAACTTAAGGAA
>JAKACS010000443.1 GCA_021821235.1 Bacillota bacterium | reverse complement strand
TAACTCCTTTCATGTTGTTTTCCAGCAACTATGTTTTTCATTTTATCAAATGAGAGATTTAATAAAAATCAAAAAAATCCGACGGTTTCACACGTTTATCGACATTTTCTTCTTCATTTTTAGGATTAAAAATTATATTGGAATAAAATAAATGATGACTTTCCTCTTTCTTGTCGAATTAAAAAGAAAAATTTTTGCATACATTTGTCAACTTTGTGAACGAATTCGTAAACAAGAAAAATTGATAGTTAAAACTCCTATTATGCAATGTGAAGAAAAATGTACAAAAAAAAGACATTAAGAGGTTCTTAATGTCTTTTAAACGGTTTAGTTGGCGAATAAGTCGGAAGATAAATAACGCTCACCGGTGTCCGGTGCCATGCAAAGCACTCTTGCTCCAGCTGGGAGCTCTTTCGCGATCTCAACGGCAAAGTGAGCCGATGCCGCAGCAGAAGCACCAACGAAAATTCCTTCTTTTCTTGCTAACAAACGAGCCATTTCCTGTGCGTCTTCGTCCTTAATTAACAAAATTTCATCGTGGATTTCCCTATTAAGCAATTCGGGAACAAATCCTGGTCCTGTTCCAGGAATTTTATGGGGTCCTGGTTTTCCGCCAGATATAACCGGAGAACCAAAAGGCTCAACAACGTATATTTTCAGATCAGGGATCTGCTTTTTCAATTCTTCACCTGTACCGGTAATTGTCCCGCCAGTTCCGGCCGTCAAAACAAACGCGTCCAACTTGCCATCGAATGATTCTAAAATTTCAACTGCAGTCGTTTTCCGGTGGGCATCTGCATTTGCTTTATTGACAAATTGCATTGGAATAAAGCTATTCGCTATTTTTTCCGCTAATTTATTGGCCTCGTCAATCGCCCCTTGCATGCGGTACTTCGCTGGCGTCAAATGAACTTCAGCCCCGTACGCTTTTAAAATTTTCACCCGTTCTTCTGTCGCATTATCCGGCATCGTGATGATGCATCGGTATCCTTTAGCTGCACAAACCATTGCTAAACCAATCCCTGTATTTCCCGATGTCGGTTCGATAATCGTGCTGTCAGCCGGATTAATCATCCCCTGCTCCTCTGCCGTTTGAATCATATTCATGGCTGCCCGATCCTTTACACTTCCACCGGGATTAAATGATTCCAATTTGATAAATACGTCCGCTCCGTTTGGATCGGGGATTTTATTTAATTTTACAATTGGCGTATTGCCAATTAAGTCGAGAATGGAATGATAGATTTTCAATTAAAAAACCGCCTTTTCAAAGTATTCCAATAAGCTTTTACCGTGTAAATTTTAACATATTCCCCCCTGAGTATACAATTTATTTTTACTGATAGGGGCAATTGCTATACATCTTAATGTGATGGCGGTCACTACTTTTGCAGTGAAAATGATTATCATTGTTACAGCTAAGTAAGAATAAGCGGGAAGAGTGTAATCAGCCAGCAATGTGGATCGAGCATTTTTTTCATCTCTAAAACGAGCATGTATGCATACTTTTTCAAGTGTGCATATGTGCTCTTCCTCTATGTTTCCCATTCAATATTACAATTTACTTGAAACTTTTTCACTATCTTTCCGTATTGTTTAGTGCAGCAATCAATCGTATACTTTTTTCACAATAATTGGGGAGGAAAAATTGTGGGTGTAACACTTAGCAAAGGACAAAAAGTAGATTTAACGAAATCGTATCCCGGCTTAAAAAATGTAGTTGTCGGATTAGGGTGGAACGGGGGCGGACTCAGTTCAAATTTTGATTTAGATGCATCGGCTTTTTTATTAAATGAAACAGGCAAGGTTCAAAGTGACTTGGATTTTGTTTTTTACAATAATCCGTCAGGAGGCGATGGTTCGGTTCTTTACAGCGGTGATTCACGGGTCGGTTCAGGCAATCAAGATGATGAACAAATTAAGATTAATTTAACCAAAGTTCCGCAACATATTCACCGGATTGCTTTTACAATTACGATACACGATGCTCATTTGAAAGGGCAAAATTTTGGACAAATTGCCGATTCTTATGTCCGGATCTATAATGAACAAACGAATGAAGAGCTAATTCGCTTCAACCTTGGCAGAAATTTCACAATTGAGACTGCGATTGTGGCAGCTGAGCTTTACCGCCACAATGGAGAATGGAAATTTAATGCGATTGCAAGCGGCTTTCAAGGAGGCTTGGCTGCTCTATGCCAAAATTTTGGTGTAACAGTCGATGACCCGCCGGCAAGCGGAACAACAACAACACCTGGTTTTCCACAATATCAACCAAATCGAAATGAGAATCAACATCAGCAAAATTTATTCAATCAAAATCAAAGTCAGTACAATCTGCAGTCAAACCAACAACCATCGTATGGCTATCCAGTTCAGCCGTTCCCTTCTGCTCCACAGTCACATCCGACATACGGGGGCGAAAACATTATTTGTCCCCGCTGCCATTCCAGCAATGTGCGGACAGGACAAAAAGGCTTTGGTTTAGGAAAAGCCGCTATTGGCGGGTTAATCCTTGGGCCGGTTGGTTTGCTTGGCGGCTTTATTGGAAAAAATCAGCTGAAATTTACCTGCAACAGCTGCGGAAACTCATGGTCGCCATCACAAACAGATTATGCCGAATGGGCTCACAACCAAAAGAAGCGAGCACAGGAATTATTTCAGCGCTATAAAAGTCAAGACGTGCTTGAGGCAGTCGTCGCAGGCTGTGCGTTGGTGTCAATGGCAGATGGCCAGCTAGACCAATCAGAACGCGAAAAAATGCTCGAATTCGTGAATCAAAGCGAAGAACTGCGCGTATTCGATTCACAAAAGGTAATCCAAAAATTTAATCAATTTGTTTCAAAGATCGAATATGACCAAGCAGTAGGACGTGCTGAAGCATTTAGAGCTTTGGGGAAAGTAAGAACAAAACCGGAAATTGCCCGGCTCATTGCTCGCTATTGCATTGCAATTGGTTATGCAGATGGCCATTTTGATCCGAGCGAAAAACAAATGGTCACAGACATTTGCCGCGAACTCGGTTTAAACCCGGCAGAGTTTTTATCTTAATTTCTTAAACTTCCCCTATCATTTACCCTATACAAAGAAAGCAGACCTTTATTTCGCATAAGGGTCTGCTTTCGCTTTCATTTGGGTAAACAATGGCAAATCTCAGCATAGCTTTTCAAATTTTCTTACTTTAATACATTTCTCAGTTCACCAATCGATTCAATTGAAATGACCATTTCATCACCGGATTTCAACCATACTTGCTTCTCTTTCGGATAGCCGAGAATTACTCCGGCTGGAGTTCCGGTGAAAATGATATCTCCCGGTTTTAATGTCATATAGTTTGAAATGTAACTAATGAGTGAGGCGCAAGTAAAAATCATATTATTCGTATTTCCATTTTGGCGAATTTCTCCATTGATGCGGCATTCCACTTTCAGTTCATTTGGATTAGGAATTTCATCTGCTGTTACAATATATGGTCCAATCGGGGCAAACCCATCCGGCGTTTTTCCCAACAACCATTGATGGGTTTTCAATTGCAAGTCGCGGGCAGAAATATCGTTCCCTACCGTGTAGCCAAAAACATAAGACAGCGCTTCTTCTTCAGAAACGTTTTTAGCTGTTTTTCCCATCACGATTACCAATTCTGCCTCATAGTCCATTTTTTCCGTTCCTTGGGGAATTTCCACTGTCTCATTATGGGCTGCAAGTGCATTGTTAAATTTACTAAATAAAATTGGTGAAGTTGGAATATCCATATTCGTTTCTTTGGCATGGTCAATGTAATTTAAACCAATGCAGAGGATTTTTTCAGGATTTGTAATCGCAGGTGCATAGTCTAGTTCTTCTTCCGCTGTAAAGAATTGTTTTTCCCCTTGTTCCACTGCACGTGAAAGAAGACGAGATAAGCGATCCAGTCCTTCGCTATTATGTATGAGATCTTGAAGCTGTACAGGGACAGATTCCTCCAGTGTTACGGCAGCTTCTTTTACATCCAAGATCCCTGAATCCGTTTTCATTCCTAAG
>JAKACS010000442.1 GCA_021821235.1 Bacillota bacterium | reverse complement strand
AGGTATAATCCTCATAATAATGAGAAATTATACCTTTCCTAGTTAAAAGAACTCTGTTGATTGGAGCGGAAATCAACAGCCAATTTAGACGCACAACCAAATTCAAGAGAACTTTTTCAGTGCCCTCAACAAGATTGGGGTCTTTTTTTATCGATTAGTTTTTCAATTGGTAAATTTGACTGTATTTGTTGGTTAAATAGTCCATTAAATACCGGGCGTTTAATCCTTCTCCTGTAACGTCCTGTACTATTTCAAGCGGCTTTTTCATTTTCCCGTACTGATGAATCTTTTTGTTCAGCCACTCTTTAACTGGGCTTAAATTTCCCTCCGCCAATAATTGATCAAAATTTGGCAGATCCTTCACCATTGCATTTTTAAATTGTGCAGCATACATATACCCCAACGCGTAGGATGGAAAATAGCCGAAGCTCCCCCCAGACCAGTGAACATCCTGCAAAAGACCTTTTGCGTCATTTTCTGGACGTATTCCTAAATATTTTTCGTACATTCCGTTCCAAATGTCCGGTAAATCCTTCACTTCAATTTCATCATTGAACAGCCCTTTTTCAATCTCATACCGAATGATGATATGAAGCGGGTATGTCAATTCATCGGCCTCAATCCTGATTAAAGAAGGCTTTGATTCATTGATGGCCCGATAAAAATCATTGAGGGCAACTTGTTCAAACTGCCCATTCGCAAACTTTTTCAAGAGCGGATAGTTTTTCTTCCAAAAATTGAAGTCCCTGGCAACAAAGTTCTCATAGAAAAGAGACTGGGATTCATGAATCCCCATCGAGGTTCCAGCAGATAACGGTGTGCCGATTAACTCCGGTGAAATATTTTGTTCATATATGGCATGTCCGCCCTCATGAATTGTTCCAAAAATGGCTGTTCTAAAATCATATTCATCATACCGCGTCGTGATCCGTACATCTCCGGGATTTAATCCCGTTGCAAATGGGTGAACGGTAACATCCAATCTACCGGCATTAAAATTAAAGCCCATTTGCTCAAGAATTTCAATGCTGAATTGCCGCTGTTGATCTTGTGGAAAATGCCCAAACAAAAAACTGGTTTCAGGCTTGCAGGCAGACTGGGAAATTTGTTGCACAAGCGGTATAAGCTTCTCTTTCAATTCGCCGAAAACATGATCAAGAATTTCGACCGTAACTCCTGGTTCATACATATCCAATAAGGTATTGTATTTATTCCCTTCGTAGCCCCAATAACGAATAAACCGTTTTGTCATCTCTATCAATTGCTCCAGATAAGGGAGAAACATCGCAAAATCGGATTTCGCTCTCGCCTCTTCCCAAACACTTTCTGCTTTTGATTGCAGGATCACATACTGTTTGTATTCTTCTGCTGGAATTTTTTTGTTGCGTTCATACTCTTTCCGGCATTCTTCAAGAGTCTTTCTAGCAATGTCCGAAGTCTCTTCTCCTGATAAATTGGCTAGGTATGCGGCCATTTCTTCCGAAGTAGACATGTTAAATACTTCAGAAGATAACATTCCAACAACTTCTGACCTTTGATCGACTCCCCGCTTTGGTGCACCGGTACGCAAATCCCAATAAATAAGCGCAAGTGCCTCGTTGTATGCAGATATTTTCTTGATGTATTTGAAAAATTCGTCTTCCAATTGGTTTACCTTCATGACGCCAATCCCTCCTTTATCTTCCCCCATATTTTAGCATATTTTTCTAATAAACTTTCAACTTCCAAAAAAAGAGCCAATTACGGCCCCTGTTTAAAGCTGTTCTTCTGTCTTTTTCCTTTTCATTGATTGTTCCAATGCATATCCGAATTGATATAGAATTTCTTCATTCCCATGTTTTGCAATTAGCTGGATCCCAATCGGCAAGCCGTTTTTTGAAAAACCGCAAGGCATCGTCAAAGATGGATTCCCTGTATAATTGGTTGGCGATGTTAATCTTAACAATGCATGCCGGACAGTTTCCTTTTCCCCGTTAATTTCTACTTCTCTTTGGCCAATAATTGTCGGCAGTATAGGAAGAGTAGGGGTAACCAAAATATCGACATCTTGAAAAACTAGATTAAATTGGTTGACTAATTGTTTTCTTTTCCTCTGAGCCACCACATATTCATAGCCATTGACTTCCCGGCTTGCGAGCAGTCTTTGATAAACTTCTTCATCAATTGCACCCTTGTGCTGTTGAATCGTATCAACATGGACTGCTGCAGCTTCGGCCTGTATCGTAATGGCCTGAGCTGCAGAAATTTCTTCCAGACAGTCGATCTCAACTGTTTTACTGCCGGCACCCAACCCTTCAAATTGTTTCACACTCTTGATCACTTCAACAAGAATTTCTTTTTCAATTTGTTGATAGTAAAAAGATTGAATCCCGATTGTCAATCCTTTCAGTTCCTTGCCAATTAATGAAGAATAATCTTTTTCGCCAGTAGGAATTGAATAAGGATCTTTTGAATCAAAGCCGGCGATTACATTTAATACTAACGCGTTGTCTATAATTGTAGTGGTAATTGGACCGACGTGATCAAGCGTGTAGGCCAAGTCAAACACGCCTCTTTTACTGACAAGCCCACCATCGTTGTTCGAAGATTTTTTGTAAAAATTAAATCCTTTAGTGCGATTGGGATGCCATGAAGAAGGCCTCGGTAATTCCCGTTGATTATCTCCTGTTCAAGCTTTATTGCAACACGAATGGATTCCGCTTCAGAAACTGTTATAAACGCATTGTTTTTCGGATTTTCTTCTGCAATTTTTGCTAGTGTTTTTTTCACAAGTTCAACCGGAGAGCACTCTCTTTTTCGAATAAGTTCAGGCGTTGTGAAAAGATCCATTAGCTGTTCACCTGATGAGAAGCAAGATTTTCAGCGATTGCTTTTTTTGCTCCTGGTTTAACGAAAACCATTGCCAACATACCAATTGCGGCAGCAATGGCTGCTGCAACAAACATGGAAGAATAGCCGAAGCTGACAACCAAAAATCCTGTTAATGTTGGTGCAATAATTGTCGCAGTGTTGGTAATAAAATGGGTAATCCCGCCAAATGTACCGGCACGGCCAGGCTCTGTGTCGATGATCACTGTCCAGTAAACTGAGTTTGGCAAGAAGTTAAAGGCATTGCCAATTAACATTAATACCATAACACCAACAATGGTTTGTTGCGTCGGAATGAGCATGAAGCTAACGGCAGTTAGCAATAATGAAACGACAGCAAGACCCGAGCGTGCAATCCGCAGGCTTCCCGTTTTTAAACGGAGCATATCCGAGATTTTCCCACCAATCAGAACTGTAAAGACAGCGCCAATCCACGGAATCATTCCCAAGTACCAAAGGGAAGACAATTCAAAATGAAACTGATCCTGCAAATATTTTGGCGTCCATGTCAGCAGTAAAAAATTAACGTATTGGAAAGCGAAATAACCGATTGCATTAAATAGTAATGTAGGATTTTTAAAGAAATGATACCATTTTAGAGATTGATCTGTTTGGGTAATTAACTTTTCATCAGGCAATAAATCCTGTTCAGCACGAATTTTGCCAAGTTCTTCTTTTGAAACTTTCGGATGATTTTCCGGAACATCTTTAAACATTTTAGCCCAAGCGATGATCCATACCAATCCCAAGCTGCCAAGGATAATAAATACCGTTTTCCAGCTTGCGATTGATAATAGTCCGACTGCAACAGGAGCCGTTAACAAGGCTCCGAGCGGAGTTCCCAAAAGGCCAACAGAAGCTGCAAATCCGCGCTCCTTTGGAGTGGCCCAGTTTGCATTTGTTTTATTTATCGTTGAAAACGTTGGTCCTTCTGCTAACCCAAACAGGATACGCACAACGGCAAAACCAGCTAAGGCAGAACCGCCAAATAGTGCTTTTCCAATATCCCCTGCAAAAGCTGTCAGGATGACGAAAATGGACCAGCTGATCCCAATCATAATCCAAACAAACTTCGGACCTTTTTTGTCAGAAAGGACACCGCCAAATAATGAACCAAATAAATAGCCATAACCAAAGTATCCAAGCACTGCTCC
>JAKACS010000441.1 GCA_021821235.1 Bacillota bacterium | reverse complement strand
ATTTACTCCATAATAAAAGGCTATTTTTTAGAAGGAATGTCTTCTACGAATCTATCAAACACTGTTCCGTGGGGCGGTTGGGTAGCATTTTATATTTACTTCATCGGGATGAGCGCAGGATCATTTTTACTATCCACTCTCGTGTACGGATTTGGCATGACGCAATACGAAAAAATCGGCCGTTCTGCACTATTATCGGCGATTGTCAGTATGATTACCGCGATTACGTTTATCTTTTTGGACATTGGTCGGCCGGATCATGTTTTCAACTCGGTTATTTATTGGAACGTAACAAGTACAATGTCATGGGAAATCCACTTCTATATCGTGTACATTTTGCTGCTTGTATCGGAACTGTATTTAACGATGAGAAAAGATTTGGTTAATCTTTCAATGGGCAATGGATTTAAAGCGAAACTCTACCGTCTGCTTGTTTTGAATAAAAAAGATTTTACAAATGAGGATTTGACGCGAGATCGAAAAGTGTTAAAAGTTCTAGGAATTATTGGCATTCCGCTCGCCATCTTTGGCGTACACGGAGGTACAGGTTCGATCTTTGCGGTTTTGAAAGCAAGGCCATTTTTAAACTCTGGACTATTTCCGATCATTTTTGTTCTTTCTGCCCTTGTTTCCGGAACAGCACTTGCCATTGCCATTTATGTGGTGAAAAGCAAAGCACAAAACCGGCCGATTGATAAGCCAATGGTTCGCTCACTTGGCAGCATGCTTGCCTTATTTTTGGCAATCGAGCTAGGGATGGAATGGTATGAATTTTTAATCGGTTTCTACGGCCTTCAGAATGAAGAAGTAACCACGATTAAATTGATGATGTCTGGACCTTGGTGGTGGAGTTTCTGGCTCTTCCAAATGGGATTGGCCATGGTTTTTCCGCTCATTATTCTATTTGTGAAAAAAACTAGAACCTCGGTTAACTGGATATTGGCAGCAGCGATTATGACGATCATCGGGATCGTTGGTGTTCGCTTTAATATGGTTGTCCCAAGTTTGATTATGCCAACAATTGATGGCCTTCCATATGGTAACTATTACCCGAACCTTTCTGAGTGGGTTACTACTTTTGGTCTGATTGCGATGTGTTTAATCATTTATACCTTTGGCGAAAAGCTTTTTCCAATTGAGGAAAGCGAGAATAGTGAAAGTGATGTGAGCAGCTATGAGTAAGGAAATGAACCGGAGAGGATTTTTAAAAGCCCTTGGAACGTTCGGGGCAGTGGCAGTCATCGGGCCAGCATTCATTGGCCCTGTCAAACAAGTATTCGGGGGGGTATGGACAGATACACCGCATGGCATCGGCACAGACTATCAAGACTACACGGCTGAAAACGTTATTTTTACATCATGTCAGCAATGCAATGCAGCCTGTACAATCAAGACGTATATAATGCCGGGAAGTGCCGGAAGTCCTTATTCCTCATTGGTTCGAAAAATTTCCGGCAACCAGTATAGTCCGTTAAATATGGTACCATTCGGGCATATCAGCTACGATACTCCAGTTAAAGCCGCTGTTCAAGGCACCGGTGATGTCGCAAAAACCGGCCGCGGCTTCCGCGGTGGGCGGACGTGCTTAAAAGGGCAGGCAGGTATTCAAACAGCCTATGATGCCTACCGCGTTCAAAAGCCTCTAAAACGTGTCGGCAAACGGGGAAGCGGTGTTTGGAAAACAATTTCTTGGGAACAGGCGTATAAAGAAATTCTTGAAGGAAGTAAAGATCTCGGGACACCTGGCTTAAAGCAAATTTGGGCGTATGCACCAAAAGAACAAGTTATGGGCGACTGGGAAAAGGTGAAAGCCGGTACGTTGGACAAAGCGGCTTTTGCGCAAAAGTATAAAGATGTGTTAATTGATCCAAACCATCCTGATCTCGGTCCAAAATCCAATCAAATTGTGACAATGGCTGGCCATCGCCGTGACTTTATCACTCGGCTAACTAATGGAAGTATTGGGACAATGAATGCTTATGATCATGGCGGTGTATGCGGCGTAACTGGAGTAATGGGGACAGTACGCTCATTTGATGCAACTAAGCCTAAAAAACGGATGATACCGGATTATGATAATGCTGAATATGTCCTTGTCTGGGGAGCAAATCCGATGACCGCTAACCGCGGACCGACAACGTTTGCCCCGCAAATGACAAACGCGCTTGAACGGGGCATGAAAATGGTTGTAATTGATCCGCGCTTCAGTAAAACAGCTGAGAAAGCCCATATGTGGGTGCCAGTCAAACCTGGTGGGGATGGTGCCCTGGCGCTTGCGATGTGCCGCTGGATCATCGAAAACAATCGGTATGATGACATGTATTTGCGCAACCCAAATAAAGAGGCAGCGGCTGGGGACGGTGAAACAACTTGGAGCGATGCCACCTTTCTTGTAAATATCGGTGATCCGAAACGACCATTCTTACGCGCCAAAGATGTAGGAATGGGTGCAGACGAATTTGTTGTCATGCAAAATGGAGCACCAGCTCTAAATACAAAGGCAATGAACGGCGATCTTGAAGTAAATACGGAAATAAACGGTATAAAAGTAAAATCTGTCTTTACTCTTTTTAAAGAAAAAGTAATGGAAAAATCGATGCAGGAATACGCCAATATTTGTGAAGTTCCAGTCGAGCAAATTACGCAAATCGCCCGTGAATTTACTTCCCACGGAAAAAAGGTCGGGATTCACTCCTATAGGGGTCCGGCTATGCATGGTAATGGGTATTACAGCGTCCGCGCGATCAATATGTTAAACCATCTCGTCGGAAACCATGACTGGAAAGGCGGCAATACGACCTTAAATGCAAAATTCAAGACAACAGACGGACTTTATGATCTTGTGACTGTTCCGAATGCGAACAAAGCATGGGGCATTCCAGTCACTCGGCACGGCATTCCGTACGAAAAAACGAGTTTGTTCGCTAAAGACGGGTATCCGGCCAGACGTCCATGGTATCCATTTGGAAACAAATTAATTCAGGATGTGCTCCCGAGTGCAGCCGAAGGCTATCCGTATAAAATTCGGGCATTGTTGATTAGCAGAACTTCTCCAGTTACAAATAGTCCGCGTTCTGAAATGCAGGAAAAGTTTTTAAAAGATCCAAATGTTGTTGAACTGGTTGTTTCATCCGATATTGTCATCGGTGACTCAACTAAATATGCTGATTACGTGCTACCTGATTTGTCCTATTTGGAGAGCTGGAATAATGACGATATTTTTCCGCTGATTAAGTATAAATTTGCCGGGGTTGTGCAGCCAGTAACAAGAATCGTTCCAGATGCAAGACCTACTGAGCAAATATATATCGACCTTTTAAAAGGAATGGGTCTACCTGGTGTCGGTGATCACGCCTTCCCTGATGGTACGGCGCTGAACCATCCTGAAGACTATTATCTCAAGCGGGTTGCCAATATTGCGTTTGACGGCAAAAAACCGGTACAGGATGCGAACAATGAGGAACTGGCTATTTTTGAAAAAGCACGGAAAAAAGCGTTGGGGAAATACTTTGATATCAATGTTTTAAAAAGCGCTGTAAAGCCGGAAGAGTGGAAGAAAGTAGTCTATGTGTTAAACCGCGGCGGCCGGTTTGAGCCACAAGGGGATGAATATATCGGCAATATGCAGAAGTATCAATTGGCGAACCAAGTATATTTTTACGATGAAAAAGCTGCTGGCTTTAAGAGTGCGTATACAGGCAAATTTTTTGAAGGATTGCCAAAAGTGGAGGAAATCCTTCAATACAATGGTGAGGTCTATCAAACAAAAGCACCTTTTCAATTCATTAACTGGAAATCGCGGAATATTGGAACCCACCGGACAATTGGCAATGCATGGCTGAGGGAAATTCGCGACGAAAATTATTTGTGGGTAAATCCCGCTGACGCCCGCAAAAAAGGAGTCAAAACCGGGGATGAAGTGTATATCGAATCAAGCTCTGCAAAAGTAAAAGCAAAAGTACTTGTTACACCAGGCATCAAACCGGGTGTGGTTGGCGCCAATTTTAGCTTTGGCCATCAAGCA
>JAKACS010000440.1 GCA_021821235.1 Bacillota bacterium | reverse complement strand
GGATCGAACCTGCTTGTTTCCGACAATGGAATCGAAGGGGTCGTCATCAAATTGGGTGCAGGCATGGATCAATTGGAGATCGACGGGGAGCAAATCACGGTAGGAGGCGGCCATTCTCTTGTAAGCTTGTCAACTGTGATCAGCAAAAAAGGTTTGTCAGGGCTGGAATTTGCAAGCGGAATTCCGGGATCTGTTGGCGGTGCCGTCTATATGAATGCCGGAGCCCACGGGTCGGATATCAGCAAAATTTTAACAAAAGCCCATATTCTTTTTACCGATGGGCGGATGGAGTGGCTGACAAATAAGGAAATGGAATTTTCCTATCGCACCTCTGTTTTGCAAAGGCAGCGGCCAGGGATTGTCCTCAGGGCTGTATTTCAGCTAAAAAAAGGCGATCGCGCTAAAATTGTGACTGAAATGCAGGAAAATAAAGATTACCGCAAAGAAACACAGCCATGGAATTTCCCATGCGCTGGAAGTATTTTCCGCAATCCACTTCCGCAATATGCCGGAAAATTAATCGAGACGGCAGGCTTGAAAGGTTATCAAATTGGCGGTGCGAAAATTTCGGAAATACATGGTAATTTTATTGTTAACGCAGGGGATGCAAAGGCCGCAGATGTGCTAGCTTTAATCGATTATGTAAAAGAAACGGTTAATCGCTTGTATAATGTCAAAATAGAAACAGAAGTGGAAATAATCGGTCGAAAATAACTGGAAATTTCGCTTACGAACAATCAAGAATGTGATATAATATCTCATTAGAAAGAGACAGTTGCGAAGCTTTAGTGGCGGCATGAGAATTCGTGCCGTTGTTTTCGCTTTAATTATACATCCTTTTTGCTATGGACAAGTATTGAAAGCTTCAAAAAGAATGTGGGAGGGGAGTATGGAACAAGGTAAAATCGTTGATCTTGAGGATCGGATTCCTAAGCTCAAACAACAAAGACGAAAGAAAGCGAACAGAAGACTGATACTCCTTCTCAGTTTATTTTTTTCTTTAATTGCCATTATTGCCTATATTCAATCGCCATTAAGCCGTGTAAAGTATGTCACGGTGACGGGGAATGAGTTTTATTCAAGCGGGGGAATCACGCGGCAGGCAGGGATTTCAAGGGAAACGAATATTTGGAAAGTGAATAAAGCACAGATAGCAACAAAATTGAAAACCTTGCCGGAAATTAAAAAAGCGGATATTCAGGTGAAATGGCCGAATTCAGTCTTTATACGAATCCAGGAACATAAGCGGGTTGCTTATTTGAAGAAAGATCCGTTTTATTATCTGGTTTTGGATAATGGGAAAGTTTTGGGATCCCGTAAACTAACGAATCCACCGGTTAATGCTCCAATTTTGATGAATTTCAAGGAAGGCGCAGAACTGAATGAATTGGTTTCCGAGCTGCAGAAACTGCCAGAGCAAATTACAAATTCAATTTCCGAAATTCATTACACTCCTCATAAAACGGATCGCTATCATATCTCGCTGTTTATGAATGATGGCTTTGAAGTAAGTGCGACGATTAGGGGCTTTGCGGATAAAATGAGCCACTATCCTTCCATTATGAGTCAGCTTGATCCGAACAAAAAGGGAATTATCGATTTGGAAGTCGGTTCATTTTTCAAGGCATTTGGATCAGAAGGGAATGCAAATGTTGAAAAAAATCAAGCTAAAAGGTAACCATGTCATCCTGTCGCTTGTCTTTCTTGTTCTAGGCTATATGGTTGCATTATCCTACCATTTTACCCAAAAACAAAATGCGTCGAAGGATAAGAATCTGACGGATCGTCAATGGAGCCAAACGATCAGCTTGCGAAATGAGCTAATTTCTCAAGAAGAAACAAATCGGAAATTGCAAAAAGAATTAGAAACGAAGCAGACCAAGGTACTCGAAAATGAAAAAAGCCTTTCAAAGGAAACCCAAGTCAATTTCAATTTGGCAGAAGATGCGGAAAAATACAGGATGTTTCTCGGCCAAGTAAAGGTAAGGGGAGAAGGGGTAAAAGTATCGCTGAGCGATGGCGCCTATAACCCGAAAGTGGACAATGTGAACAGCTATCTTGTCCATGAATATCAAGTTTTTAAAGTTGTAAACGAGCTATATATTTCGGGTGCAGCCGCCGTGGCAATAAATGGGCAACGACTGGCGAGCAATTCGTATATTGTGTGTACGGGTCCTGTGATAACCGTTGATGGCAATCAGTATCCTGCCCCATTTGTCATAACGGCGATTGGCGATCCGGAAATTTTGGCTTCTGCATTAAACCTTACCGGCGGAGTGAAAGACCAACTAGTCAATGATAATATTGTTTTTTCCCTTGAAAAAGAAGATGAAATTGTGATGGATCCAATTCTGCGAAATTAGCAATCTGTCCACGAAATAGGAAAAAGGCAGGGTGAAAAATGTGGGCAACAATAAAAAAAAATTAAGTTTTACCGTGATTGCAGCAATTGTTGGGTTTATGATTGCCATCCAATTTCAAACGGTAAAGAAACCGGTTGAAAGAGATACAAGGGATAGCTGGCAATTGCGCGAAGCGTTGCTGAAGGAAAAGGAGCTGCAGTCGCAATTATTGACTGAAATCCGCTCAAATGATGCGAAATTAGCCGTATATGAATCGAAAAAAAAGCAAAGTAAGGAAGAAGTGTTAAGGGAAACATTAAATGAATTAAAGCGGGAAGCTGGGTTAACGGAAGTAACAGGCCCCGGGGTTGTTCTGACGATCGCACCGGTTACAGAGGCGATTAAACTGGGAGAACCTGTATCCACAGTCGTCTCGCCTGAACTATTGAAGCGGCTGTTAAATGAATTGAATTTGGCTGAAGCAAAATATGTTTCAATTGACGGCCAACGAATTATTAACACAACCGTTATTCGTGACATTAACAAGGAAACAAAAATTGATGTCCACTCAGTAAAAACGTTGCCGATTGAAGTGAAAGTGGTCGCTGAAAATATAAGCAAGGCAGAAAAGCTATATAATCGCATGCAAGCCTCAAAATCGGTAGAAGAATTTTTTATCGAGAATTTACGGTTGACTGTTTCCAAGCCCAATGCGAGCATTACAGTTCCTGGATACGAAAACCCAATACGCATTCGCTATATGGAACCAGTGAAAGATGGAAAGGGAGGCAATACATAATGTGGCTTCCAATTTTGGGGTTAATTGTTGGCATCGTATTAGGACTGCTCACGAATATCCAGGTTCCTGAGGAATATTCCAATTATTTGTCCATTGCCGTCCTTGCAGCATTTGATACCCTATTTGGCGGAATTAGGGCGCATTTGCAAAATATCTATGATGAAAAAGTGTTTGTCTCCGGTTTTTTCTTTAATATTTTACTTGCCGCAAGTTTAGCTTTTCTAGGTGTCCATCTTGGTGTAGACTTATACTTAGCAGCCGTTTTTGCGTTTGGAGTTAGACTATTTCAAAATATTGCAGTGATTCGGCGGATTTTATTAACAAAATGGTCAACAAGCAAAGAAAAATTAGAAAAAAAGTAATTTTTTAAAAGGGAATCATCTAGTTGTGACGAATATTTCTATAAAGATATGCACTAAAGCTTCATTTTATTATAGAAATCTAATTTCAAATAGCAACCAAAACTTATTTGTTGTTCTTTTTTTAAGGAATGCTAAAGGAGGTGCCAAAGAATGAACAGCAATGAAATTTATGTTAGCCTTGACATCGGTACATCCAGCGTAAAAGTAATCATTGGGGAAATGGTTAATGACGCGTTAAATATAATTGGCGTGGGAAATGTAAAATCTGAGGGATTGCGTAAAGGCTCAATCGTAGATATCGATGAAACCGTTCATTCAATTAGGAAAGCAATCGAGCAGGCAGAGCGTATGATTGGAATGGAAATCCGTCAGGTAATTGTTGGGATATCCGCAAACCATGTTGTCCTCCAGCCATGCCATGGAGTTGTCGCTGTTTCAAGCCAAAACCGTGAAATTACGAATGAGGATGTTACACGAGTTATTGATGCCGCTCAGGTCGTTTCGATTCCTCCTGAACGGGAAATTATCGGCGTTGTTG
>JAKACS010000439.1 GCA_021821235.1 Bacillota bacterium | reverse complement strand
TTGGCAATTGATGAGCTTGGCAATGTCAACCTCGGGGCGATTGAAGAATATGAACGTATTTCCGAACGATACGCCTTTCTTCTAGAGCAAAAAACCGATCTTCAAGAAGCGAAAGATACCCTTTATGATGTTATTGGAGAAATGGACACTGAGATGAAAAAGCGGTTCGAACACACCTTTAGCGGGATTCGCTCCCATTTTGAGCCAGTATTCCGTGCCCTTTTTGGCGGGGGACGCGCCGATTTGCAGCTGACAGACCCGGGTGATTTGCTAAACACCGGTGTTGAAATTGTTGCTCAGCCGCCGGGGAAAAAGCTGCAAAATCTTGGGTTGCTTTCAGGTGGGGAACGGGCATTAACGGCCATTGCTTTACTTTTTTCTATTTTAAAAGTCCGACCTGTCCCATTCTGTATTTTAGATGAAGTGGAAGCCGCTCTCGATGAAGCCAATGTGTACCGCTTTAGCCAGTATTTAAAACGGTACAGTTCAGAAACGCAATTTATCGTTATTACACACCGCAAAGGAACAATGGAAGAAGCAGATGTTCTGTATGGGGTAACGATGCAAGAATCAGGTGTTTCAAAATTGGTATCTGTGCGGCTTGAAGATACAAAAGAACTGATTGAATCTTAAGAAAGGATGGTATGCCGATGAGTTTTTTAAAAAAATTAAAAGATAAAATCACAAAACAGACTGATGCCGTCACGGAAAAATTTAAAACGGGTTTAACGAAAACGAGGGACAATTTTTCAGGTAAAGTTAATGCGCTTGTTGCCCGTTATCGCAAAGTAGATGAGGACTTTTTTGAAGAGCTGGAGGAAATTTTAATCCAGGCGGACGTCGGCTTTGACACAGTGATGAAATTAATTGATGACCTAAAGAGGGAAGTCAAGCTCCGCAATATTCAGGAACCAAAAGAAGTTCAAAGCGTCATTTCCGAAAAACTAGTGGAAATATACAACAGCGGTGGAGAGGATTCTCCCGAATTGAATCTTCAAGAAGAAGGCTTAACGGTTATTTTATTTGTCGGCGTCAATGGGGTAGGAAAAACGACAACGATTGGAAAGCTCGCTCATAAATTGAAATTGGAAGGCAAGTCGGTGCTGCTCGCTGCAGGAGATACGTTCCGCGCCGGTGCGATCGAACAGCTGGAAGTATGGGGAGAGCGGGTCGGCGTCGAGGTAATTAAGCAGGCAGAAGGATCAGATCCGGCTGCAGTTATGTACGATGCGATCCAGGCAGCTAAATCGCGGCAAGTGGACATTTTGATTTGCGATACGGCAGGAAGGCTGCAAAACAAAGTAAACTTAATGAAAGAGCTGGAAAAAGTGAAACGGGTGATCGAACGGGAAGTGCCAGGAGCCCCGCATGAAGTCCTGCTCGTCCTTGATGCGACAACAGGCCAGAACGCCTTGATTCAGGCAAAAACATTTAAAGAGGCAACAAATGTCAGCGGAATTGTTTTATCAAAGCTCGATGGCACCGCAAAAGGCGGCATCGTGCTGGCGATCCGCAACGAATTGAAAATTCCGGTTAAATTTGTCGGACTTGGGGAAAAAATGGATGACCTTCAAGCGTTTGATGCGGAAAAGTATGTATATGGGCTGTTCGCCGATCAAGTAGAAGAAGCAACGGAGTAAGACGTTTCAGCGCTTCTGTAAAGATATTTTCTTGACAGATTGCGAATCCGTGTGTAAACTACATTTGTAAAGGCTTTTCACTTAACAAGGAGGGATGTGCATGCTTGAAAAAACAACGAGAATGAATTACCTGTATGATTTTTACTATTCGTTGTTAACCCCAAAGCAGCAAAGCTATATGTCTCTCTATTATTTAGATGATTATTCTCTCGGTGAAATTGCACAAGAGTACGACATCAGCCGGCAGGCGGTGTATGATAATATTAAGCGCACAGAAGCAATGCTTGAGGAATATGAGGAAAAGCTGCTGTTGTTTCACAAATTTCAAGAGCGCAGCAAGCTATTGGCAAAAGCCAAGGAGTTGCTGTATGAGGAATCCCCTGCTAAGCAGGCTTTATTGAACGTTATTGCCGAGCTTGAGAAATTAGATTAGGAGGCGGCATGCATGGCATTTGAAGGTTTAGCCGACCGACTGCAAAGCACAATACAAAAAATCCGCGGCAAAGGAAAAGTTAACGAATCAGACGTTAAAGAAATGATGAGGGAAGTTCGGCTTGCCCTTTTAGAAGCCGATGTAAACTTTAAAGTCGTCAAAGACTTTGTGAAAAAAGTAAGCGAGCGGGCTGTTGGCCAGGAAGTATTAAAAAGCTTAACCCCTGGCCAGCAGGTCATAAAAATTGTTAACGAAGAACTAACGGCACTGATGGGCGGGGAACAAAGCAAAATTGCCGTATCCACGAGGCCGCCAACTGTCATCATGATGGTGGGTCTGCAAGGGGCAGGTAAAACGACCACAACTGGAAAGCTCGCAAATCTGCTGCGTAAAAAGTACAACCGCAGCCCATTGCTTGTTGCTGCTGATATTTACCGCCCGGCTGCGATAAAACAGCTTCAAACCCTTGGTAAGCAGCTCGGTATGCCAGTGTATTCCTTAGGTGATCAAGTAAGCCCGGTTGAAATCGCCAAACAAGCGATTGCCAAGGCAAAGGAAGATCATAACGATTATGTGTTAATCGATACCGCCGGTCGCCTTCACGTGGATGAAGCCTTAATGAACGAGCTTAAGGAAATAAAAGAGCTGACAAAGCCTGATGAGATTTTCCTTGTCGTTGATGCGATGACAGGGCAGGATGCTGTGAATGTTGCCCAAAGCTTCAATGAGCAGCTCGGCCTGACTGGGGTCGTTTTAACAAAGCTTGACGGAGACACCCGCGGCGGTGCAGCGCTTTCGATTCGTGCTGTAACCGAAACGCCTATCAAGTTTGTCGGTCTTGGCGAAAAAATGGATGCACTTGAACCTTTCTATCCGGAGCGAATGGCATCGCGGATCCTTGGCATGGGTGACGTGCTTACTTTGATTGAAAAGGCACAGGCGAGTGTTGATGAGGAAAAAGCGAAAGAGCTTGAGCAAAAAATGCGGACAGCGACGTTTACGCTTGATGATTTCCTCGATCAGCTCGGACAAGTTCGCAACCTTGGTCCGCTCGATGAGCTGTTAAAAATGATGCCCGGTGCAAATAAAATTAAAGGCTTGAACAATGTTCAAATTGACGAGAAGCAAATTGCCCATGTCGAAGCCATCATTCGTTCAATGACAAAACAAGAAAAGACCCACCCGGAAATCATCAATTCAGGCCGCAAACGGCGGATTGCCAAGGGGAGCGGAAGAACTGTCCCCGAAGTAAACCGGCTGCTAAAGCAATTTGACGACATGAAGAAGATGATGAAACAAATGGCGGGCTTTCAGCAAAAAGGCAAAGGGAAGAAAAAAGGCGGCTTTAAATTCCCGTTCAATCCTTTTTAGGCTTGTAAAGAAAAAAGACTTTACAAACGATTGAATAATTGGTATTATACTAACTTGTGTGAAACTATTCGGAGGTGCTTTTTTAAAATGGCAGTAAAAATTCGTTTAAAACGTATGGGAGCTAAAAAATCTCCTTTATCGTATTGTAGTAGCAGATTCTCGTTCTCCGCGCGATGGACGTTTCATTGAAACAGTTGGAACGTACAATCCGGTTGCTAAGCCGGCTGCATTGGAAATAAACGAAGAGCTTGCACTGAAGTGGCTGCAAAATGGTGCAAAACCATCTGACACGGTTCGCAACCTTTTCTCTAGCCAAGGCATCATGGAAAAATTCCATAATGCAAAATTAAGCAAGTAACGATACGAATATGAAAGAATTAATCGAAACGATTGTCAAGCCCCTCGTTGATTTTCCAGAGGACGTTCATGTAGAAGTCGTGGAAGATGACAGCCGAGTAATCTATCAGCTATCAGTCAACAAGACGGACATGGGCAAAGTCATTGGAAAGCAGGGGCGCGTTGCAAAAGCGATACGAACTGTTGTATACGCAGCGGGCTCATCACAACAAAAAAAGATTTATCTTGAAATTGGTGATCGG
>JAKACS010000438.1 GCA_021821235.1 Bacillota bacterium | reverse complement strand
GTGGATATTTTTTCCTGTCGATAAATCCATAATGGTGTCAGCGCCCCAGCGAGTTGCCCAGGTCATCTTCTCAATTTCTTCTTCAATGGAAGAAGTTACAGCGGAATTACCAATATTGGCATTGATCTTCACGTGAAAATTTTTGCCGATAATCATCGGTTCGCTTTCAGGATGGTTAATGTTTGCCGGAATAATCGCCCTACCTCTAGCAACCTCCTTGCGGACAAATTCCGGATCCAGATTTTCTCGAATGGCGATAAACTCCATCTCCGGTGTAACCATTCCTTGTTTTGCATAATGCATTTGCGTCACATTGCGGCCAGTTTTTGCCCGCAAAGGTGTTTTATTGATCATTGGAAATTGTTCGATATTTGCTTTATCATCACCTTCACGGTAACCATTGTCAATCGCTTTAATTTCCCGTCCATGGTAGGCTTCAACATCGCCGCGCTCTAAAATCCATTTTTCTCTTAATGTCGGCAGTCCTTGGCGAATCTCAATGGCAAACTGTTCATCTGTGTAAGGCCCGCTTGTATCGTATACACGTACTGGAGCATTTTCTTCTTCCCCAAAAGAAGTGATGGTTCGGCTAACGGAAATTTCTCTCATTGGCACTTGAATATCTTCTCTCGAACCTTGGACATACACCTTTTTACTCCCAGTAAATTGCGACTTCAATTCGATGTTCATTGCTTTTTCCTTTTGCATGTAACTTCCTCCTTAAAATGATTGATTTGATCTGGAAGATACAGCATCGTTCATTTCACAATAAACGAAAAAATTGAATGAAAACAAAAAAGGTTCTGTTTGCACAGAACCTGAGTTATCATCAAAAAAGTAGCAGCTTGCTGTAAAAGATAACAGCCATTGCTTTAGTCACTACTTCCCTACGCTGGTATCATCCAGATCAGGTTCAAAGGGTCAAAGAATTTAGTGCCTTCTTTTCTCAGTCCGAGCATTACGGACTCCCCTAGTAGAAAGATAGAATAGTAATTTTGTTCCTTATTTAAAATAACATACTTTTCAAAAAAGTAAAAGGATTTCATACTTGAATTTTGCTCATCCACGTTTGATTTACAAAAAATCAAATCCGGAATAGAGAAGCATTTTGTAGCCATACTAGTGATTGACAATAATAAGGAGGAAAAGAAAATGGACAAAAATCGGGCAAAACAGATTGTCGACTCTCCAGATATGATAAAAGTAACGTATGAAGGTGAACCGATTTACATTCAGCATGTGAACGAAGATCATACAGCAAGGGTCTATCCCCTCGATCATCCAGACAAAGAACAAAATGTACCGGTTAGCAGTTTGGTTGAACAAGGTCGTTAAAGAGCCATTGTAGTTAACAATTTCATTGAGCAATAAATGGCGAAGATGGATAAATCCTTCTCCGCCTTTTCTATGTCGACTAGCCGAATAAACGCACTGTGGTGGCATTTCCTTGATTTTCCCGTCATGGGCATCCCTTTCATGACGCGTTTGTCTTGGTTTTTCCGCTGTTCGCGTCATGGGCATCCCTTTCATGACGCGTTCATCTTGGTTTTTCCGCTTTTCGCGTCATGGGAACCCCTTTCATGACGCGTTCATCTTGGTTTTTCCGCTGTTCGCGTCATGAGCACCCCTTTCATGACGCGTTTGTCTTGGTTTTTCCGCTGTTCGCGTCATGGGCACCCCTTTCATGACGCGTTTGTCTTGGTTTTTCCGCTGTTCGCGTCATGAGTGACTAACTCTTCATGAAAATAGCAAGGACCAATTCGTATTCAAATTGGCCTTTTTCAAATGCTTGCCGTTTTTAGAAAAACCGGATTCTGACTAATATTTAATAAGGAAATACTTCTTTTTCCCCCGGCGAATGATTGTAAATTGCTCTTCAATTCGGTCGCTTTCTCCCAAAGTATAGACTGGATCCGTTACCCGCTCGCCATTGATCGACACAGCTCCATTGCTGACATCTTCACGAGCCTGGCGCTTTGAAGGCGAAATTTTGGCAGCTACCAACAGCTCCACAAGGTTTAAATCCATATCAGCCTTTACCTCAAATGAAGGCACATCCTTGAAACCTTGCTGAATTTCAAGAGCAGTTAGCTCTTTCACATCACCGCTAAACAAGGCGGCTGAAATTTTCATTGCTTGTTGAAGAGCTGCCACCCCATGAATTTGCCGGGTCATTTCTTCTGCCAGCGCCTTTTGCGCTTTACGCAGATGCGGCTCTTCTTGGACGCTCTTTTCCAGCTGTTCAATTTCTTCATGGGAAAGGAAAGTAAACAGCTTCAAATATTTCACTACATCGGCATCAGCGGTGTTGATCCAGAACTGATAAAACTCGTAAGGAGTCGTTTTCTCCGGATCTAGCCATACTGCTCCGCCCTCTGTTTTGCCAAATTTCGTTCCATCTGCTTTTGTGACAAGCGGAATCGTTAAGCCATACGCTTTCGACTCCTCCGGATGAATTTTTCTGATCAGTTCCAGTCCGGATGTGATATTGCCCCATTGATCACTGCCGCCAATCTGGAGTTTACAATCATGATCCTCATACAAATGCAGAAAATCCATTGCTTGTAAAATCGTATAGGTGAATTCCGTAAACGAAATCCCTGTCTCCAAGCGCGATGCAATTGTGTCTTTCGCTAACATATAATTGACCCCAATATGCTTGCCGATATCGCGTAAAAACGTAACGACATCCATGGAACCGGCCCAATCATAATTATTCACGAGAATCGCGCCATTCTCACCTTCAAATTCAAAAATGGCAGCAAGCTGTTTTTTAATTCCTACAACATTTTGCTGAACCGTTTCCAGTGTTAACAGCTTTCTTTCTTCGCTTTTTCCGCTCGGATCCCCAATCAGCCCGGTTGCCCCGCCGACAAGTACAATCGGACGGTGCCCATACATTTGAAACCTGCGGAGTGTGAAAAAGGCAACTAAATGCCCGATATGCAAGCTGTCGGCCGTTGGATCAACACCACAATACAGCGAAATTTTTTCCTTCCGTAAAACATCTTTCAAGCTCTCCTCATCCGTTTGCTGATAAATAATCCCTCTCCATGCTAAATCCTGCAATAAATCCATGTCTGTCAACCTCCAATCAAAAATAAAACGTCCCTGCAACTTTTTGCAGGGACGCTAAAAACGCGCGGTACCACCCGGCTTGAGGAAGATCCTCCACCTTGAAAAATAACGGTTATAACCGTTCACCGCTACTCTTACATTCACGGCAAAAGCTCCAGGACGTAATTCGTTCTTCTATTTGTACCAGCTTTCACCAGCCGCCGGTTCTCTAAAAACAGGGACAGAAGAACTACCGTTGATTCCCTTCACAGCTTGATATTAAATCAACTATAGCATATTTTTTATCATATTTGTAATCCCCCTGTCAAATAAGACATGAAAGTATCAGAATAATGCAGAAAGATGTCAAATTTTCTATTTCGGGTATGCTATAATAATGATGATTTTAGGGGGTGCTGCTTAATCGAGACGATACAATTATGGGTAAAAAAAGCAATGGTGGCTGTACGTCGGCTGAACAGTCGAAAAATACAGAAAAATGCTCGGATAACGTATCAGGTCGTTTGGAATCTTATTCTACTTTTTCTTATTGTCCTAATTCTTGGCGGTTCCTTTGCCACAGGCGTTGGTGCAGGGTATTTTGCTTCCCTCGTTCAGAATGAACCAATCCACTCTTATGAAAGCATGAAAAAAGATATTTATAATTATACCGAAACATCTGATTTATATTTTGCCAATAACATTTATTTAGGGAAGCTCCGATCTGACCTTGAACGGGAAGAAGTAAAGCTTGATCAAGTGTCCGGCGATTTGATTCATGCCGTAGTCGCCACAGAGGATGAATATTTTTATCAGCACAATGGAGTCGTTCCAAAGTCAATTTTCAGAGCGGTCGTTCAAGAGATAACCAATTCTTCAGTTCAAACAGGCGGCAGTACATTAACACAGCAATTAATTAAAAATCAAATTTTATCAAATGAAGTGTCCTTTCAGCGGAAAGCAAATGAAATTCTGCTTGCCCTCCGGCTTGAGAAAT
>JAKACS010000437.1 GCA_021821235.1 Bacillota bacterium | reverse complement strand
TCATAATCCAGCTAAACCAATATGTCCAGCCTGTTACAAAACCTGCCCACGGCCCGATATAATCGGTGGCAAAATCCGTAAACGATTGATATCCAGCATTTGACAGAAGCAGTTCACCTAAAGCTCTCATAACAAAAAAGACAGCCATCCCAACAATTAAATAAGCAAACAGGATGGATGGTCCCGCTAATTGAATTGCTTTTCCCGAACCTAAAAATAACCCAGTACCAATTGTGCCTCCAATGGCAATTAATTGAACATGCCGATTCTTCAAATCCCGTTTTAACTCTTGCTGTGCCACATTCATTCCTCCCTAATGGATAAGTATAGTAAAAAAAGAGATTGGTAGGATCCAATCTCTTTAGGTCAGAATAAAAAATAGGATTTTGCCATCCGCTAAAATAGCAAATCCAACTTATTATCCTTCTGTCCTTTTGCCTGAGATTGTGAACCCTTCGGCGCCGCAAAATTTGCGGACTCTCCAGAAACTGCTCCCGCTATAGTTTTTTCCACAGCGATCATCGCATGTTTAAACGATTATATGATAGTTTAAAATTCTATCATCTTTGTGCAACAGGTCAAGCTCATTTGCCTTCAAATGAATTAAAGACAAAAAAGCCTAGAATGGTAGACTCTTCTTCTACCTTCCAGCCCTACGAAAGTTAAAGTAATGATGATTAAGCACATTTAGCGAATACTTAATGATCAAGAGGCTGTGGTGCACACGCGAACAACCAATTACTTCACCCCGTAGTCCGGTTCTTTCATTGGGAACCAGGTAGAGACACTCAGACCATATTACCGAGCATATACGAGTTAGGATATTTAAGATTATTACTTTATTAATATAACAAATACGGAATCAACTATCAACTGAAATATGAACATTTTTTAAAAATATATTCATAACGTTCGTGTTTTGTTGGATGAGTTACATCCGTCTATCCTTTTAAAAATAGTAAAAAACACTCCATCTGAACTTTTATTCGGAGTTTCTTTAGAAAATCTCTTCTAAAGCAACCGCAAACCTCCTATTCCCAGCTCCTTTCTTCTGCACACTTTCGCTATATTTTTCCCTATTCACCAATTTACAGGTTCGATCCATCCTTTAGATAAACACAAATTCAAACCAGTTCCCCTTCGTCAGGCCTTTCAAAAAATTGCTTTATGATCGGATTATAATACACAAGCTTGTGCTTGTTTACGCCTCTGAAGTCCATTTTCACCTTAAATTCAAGCAATGGGATCAAATACAAGATGCCATTATCGAGCTTGATTTCGATCTGCTCGTGGTATTTGTTGTAAATATCCTTAAGCTGCTTGTCCCGTTCAAGTTCAATTGCTCGGGACTTTGCCTTTATTTCGTCTTGCTTCTTCTCGCTAAGCCCGGAACGCCTTCCTCGCTTTTCATTTTCAATTAGTAGATCCATATAATAGTTTTTAATTCTCAGCACATCATTTTTGTACGCAGCCGACTTCGATTCGCTATTCTTTTCTCGTTCTGCCTCTTCTTTCACAAAAACAGTTGCGATGTCTAATGCCTTGGCAAGATCCATTTTCACCGCAAGCGGGTAGGTGTAGAGCAACTCCTGCTTATAGACGATGCGATTTTGCTCTTCCTTCATTGTTGGGCTAATTTCATTTGTAAGTAAATTTACCCAAACTTGATCAGTCTTCTCAATTTTTTCATCCGAAATATACGATAGTTGATAATTAAATACCGCCCAACTTCCGAAAACAGACCTTTCCTCTTCAATATGGATTCTGCCTTGCTCATTCATCAGGAACTCCGAGATTTTCTTTAATGGATTGCCGATCTCCAAACGGTCAATTTCGGCAAAACGAATCGCACTCAAGGCTTGTTTTTCAACAATTGCCAATACTTGTTCCAAAAGAAAACTCCCAAATGTCACAAATTCAGCTTCCGGATTTTCTTGAGCCACTTCAAAATCGAAGGCTAACAGCATTTCAGATCGGTTTTGAAAATAAGCCGTATACGGTTCAGGAATGAGAACATTCATTAACGCATACTCGATGGGTTCGACAATCCCGCCGATCTCTTCAATAATTTCGGTAACAAATTGCTGCAATTGCATCATGACACCCCCATCTTAAAACAAATCCTGATCCAGTTGCTTTTGCTTTTCCAGCTTCTGTTTATTCTCAAGAAGCACTTCACCGATTTGCTCCAGTTCTGATTCAACTTCTTCCATTGTTTCCGCATTCACCCAGGCGTTCATCACCAATTCCGAAAAATCTTCCTTTTCTTCAATGTCACCAAGAATCGCATCAACCTCACCAACGACCAGCTCAAACATATTGATTTTCCGATCCAATAAATCCAATATATAGTACTCAATCGTGTTACTGGATGCGAGGTTGTAGACATACACATCTCGTTCTTGGCCAATCCGGTGAATCCGCCCAATCCGCTGTTCGATCGCCATCGGATTCCATGGTAAGTCAAAATTGATCATTCCATGGCAAAATTGTAAATTTCGCCCTTCTCCGCCTACCTCTGTACTAACGAGCACATCTGCCTTTTCTTTAAAGAACGCAATTTGCGCTTCTTTTTCTTTTCGACGCAAGCCGCCGTGAAACTCTGCTACTTGAAAGCCGCGTTCCTTGAGCATTTTACTTAAGTACGCCTGTGTTGAAGCAAACTTGGTAAAAATGAGCATTTTATCGTGAAAACTTTCCAGGATTGAGATAAGTTCCTCAAGTTTGCTGTTCTTTTCATTTTTGTTTGCAACAATACTACTAGCTTGTTCAAGAAAACGGTCAACTTTTTTTCGATCAAATTCAGATAATTTTTCATTCACTAGCAGTCTCTCCAATGAAGGAATAACGGCAACTGTTGAACTGCCAATTTGCTCTTGTAGAGTTTTAAGCAAAAATCGGTTGAAGACGGGATGCTGCTTGTTGTAATACTGGCGGATAAAGTTGCTCATGTCATCATAGAGCAGCTTTTCTTCTGCAGTCAGGGCAACAGTTTTTGTCTGAGCAAAACGTTTGGTAAACTTGACATCAACATTGCTGCGTTTATTGCGGATCATTACGTCAGCCAGCAAGCTTTTCAATCTATCGGCATTTTTGACCTCAATTCCATCCTTGCTTTCGACAAAATTCTTTTTAAAATAGCTATACGTTCTTAATTGTCCCGGCTTTAACAGCGTGATTAAATTGTACAGTTCCTCGAGATGGTTTTGAACAGGAGTAGCCGTTAACAAAAAGATATATTTTTTATTAATTCCGTTCACAAACTGCCATTTCTGTGTCGCTCTGTTTTTTAGATGGTGGGCTTCATCGACGATCACTAAATCATAATGCTGCGCAAAAATGGCTTCCCGATGATTTTTGCGTTTCGCTAAATCAATGGATGCAATTACTTTTGGGAAGTGCCCCCACGCTTTTTCTCCCCTGTTTTTAAAATCGTTATGATCCGCCCGGATAAAGTCTTGGTTAAACTTCCTTTTCATTTCATTTTCCCATTGGCTAACAAGTGACGGAGGAACAAGAATTAAAACTTTCTTGACCAAGCCGCGCATAATATATTCAAGCATTGTCAGCCCAGCTTCGACTGTTTTGCCAAGTCCCACTTCATCACTTAATAGAACCCGTCCTTTAAAACGATTAATGACAGCTTTAGCGGTATTGATTTGGTAATCAAATGCCTCAATTTCCCGGACATATGGCAGACAAATCAACTCTTCTTGACTGGAAGCGACTTTGAACGTTTTCGAGATTTGATACAATTGAAACCATTTGTCGGGATAATTGGAAAAACCGACAAGCGATCCTAACACCTCTTTGCTGTGTTCTTGATTCAAAATGTCTGAACGAAAAGAACTGCCAATTGTTCGAGCGGGAGGCATTACTTTGATCATGTTGTCATCTGTATATTCAATGGCTAACAATTCTGATGAATACGGGGAGAAAAAACCTTTGATTCCTCTTCCTTGCAGCAGTAACTCATTCCAATCAATAGAGAATTTCCGGCGTACGCCTTTGTCATTTTCCATTTCAAAAGACTGCCCAGCAATATCCATTTTTTTA
>JAKACS010000436.1 GCA_021821235.1 Bacillota bacterium | reverse complement strand
AGCAAAATTGGTGTTCTTACCAATATCGTTAACTTCGGAGCACTTACTGGATTCCTTGTCCTGCATGTTTCCGTTATTTATCATTATATCATTCGGCAAAAATCAAAAGAGTATGTCCGACATCTGATTCTCCCGCTTATTGGATTCCTCGTGATTGGGTATGTCATAAAAGGAATGGATCTATCAGCCATCAAACTTGGAGTTACATGGATAATCCTAGGTGCCGTTTATTTAGTCGTCATAACCAAAGTATTTAAGCAATCGGCAACATCGCTGGATATTTAAGTCTATGTTAATAAGGGCTGCCTAAAATGATTTTAGGCAGCCCTTTTTTTATATAAGTGGAGAGAATAGCTCACCGTTCATTTTGAAAAAGAGCCATACTGTCCCATGCTTGTAAATTAAAAATGATGGTTTTTATTCAGTACAGGTATAAATGAAAAAGGGTATCCAAAAATCATGAATACCCGCTAAAAATGGTTTAGATGTATTTATAGTCAAAACACGAACATTATACCTTTTATATCCTCCCCATATTTCGCTGATCATTGGCAACTTGATCATAAGGATAACTTACAAATAAATCACTTGCTCTATTCAAGCGAGCTATTTGCTCTTCCGTTAATGTCCAGCCGGCTGAACCAAGGTTTGCTTCCAGTTGATCCATTGTCCGTGCACCAATAATTGGAGCAGTTACACCCGTCTGATTTAATAGCCAATTGATTGCGACTTGAGCTGGGGTTTTTTCTGCCTCCTTCGCAACATCATACAACGTTTCTAATACTTTCCATGTATAGTCATTGTTATAATTACTCCAAGATTCACCCCATCCCTCTTTTTCCGCAACAGCAACACGTGTATTATCAGGAGGGGTAAGCATTTCTTTTGTATATTTCCCGCTCAACCAGCCTCCACGCAATGGACTCCAAGGAATGACTCCGAGCCCCTCATTAATGCAAACATCAATTAATTCCCATTCTGTTGCACGGCAAAGAAGGTTATATTGCGGCTGCAGACTAACAAATGATTCCCAGCCATTGCGTCGGCTTATCTCAATCGCCTTTTGCAACTGCCAACCTTTAAAGTTACTTGCACCAATATAGCGAACAAGTCCTTCACGAACCAAATCATTTAACGTGCTTAATGTTTCTTCCAAAGGTGTTCGCGGATCCCAGGCATGAACCTGATAAAGATCGATATAATCGGTTCCAAGGCGCTGTAAGCTTTCCTTTATACCTGATATAATATGTCTTCTGCTTAGTCCAATATCATTTGGTGCCTCTCCCATGGCAAAACGCACTTTTGTCGCAACCACAAGATCATCTCTACGTTGATTTTTCATCCATTTTCCAACAATTTCTTCAGAAATACCTCTTGAATAAACATCGGCTGTATCAATAAAATTTCCACCTTCATCAACAAAACGGTTCAAGATTTTGAAACTGTCCTGTTCGCTTGTTTCCCGACCTAACGTCATCGTGCCTAAACAAAGCTCACTAACTCTTAAACCTGTTTTTCCTAAATATCGATATTCCATTTTGTTCACTCCTATTATTTTAATGAATTGTAGGGATTTTTACATATTTTCTCCATGAATGAACCGGCTGCCAGTTTAATAGCTTTTTAGCCTTTTCATTACTTAATAAAGTTTCAAAACCAGTAAGAGGTTGTTTAAATTCCTTTACATTTGGATAACACTGCTCCATTAATTCGCGACTTTTAATATCCATACTTGAATCGTCTGCAGCAATATTTAAAGCAACTGCACCGAGCCCATCTGTTTCAAGTGCTAAACGGTAAGCACAGGCAGCGTCTCTTGTGTCAATGTAGCTCCAAAGAATAGATTTTCGTTGTACTGCATCATGGATGAATTGTGGAAAACTTTCATACATATTAGGAGCAATCACATTTCCTAATCGCAATGATACAATCTGCATCCCTGTTTTATTATTAAACATTTGAGCCGTTTGCTCGTTGACGACTTTAGAGAGACCATAACTATCTTGCGGCAGCTGTGGATGTTCCTCATCGATTGGTACGTATTTAGGCTCTAGCTGATTGACTGCAAAAACTAGACCATACGATGATTCGCTTGAAGTAATAACCGCTTTTGTTATTCCTAGATTGGCAGCTGCTTCTAAAATATTATAAGTGGACATCACATTATTATGAAAAGTGACTTCATTAGGATGTGAATAAGCGACCGGAATCGCTGCAGTATGTACGACAGCATCCGCACCTGCTAAGACACCATACACCTCACCCAAATTAGTTAAATCGGAAATAACCGTTTTACAGAGTTTCTCTATTGGTTGTTTGATATCCACGTTCACTACATTATACCCATGTTCAAGGAACTCCCTAATCACCCATGGTCCAAGAAGTCCACTACCTCCTGTTACAACGATATTTTTCATGATAACCTCCATCAATAGAATTTTTAAATTTAAACAAACCTTTTCAACCTGTTATAATTTTTGAAAACCTCAGTTTGTGTAAGAAAAAGAGGAATCCTCCTCTTTTTCTTACAGCCTATCTAAAATTTACAATAAATGTTTTTATTTCATACGGCTTTAGATCAAATTTAAAGGCCACATTTTCATGTACGCTGGAGATACTTCTCTCTAATAAATCACAGTCTTGCCAAGATGCAATATTTAAATCACTTGTGATCTCAACAACTCCTCTTGCACCTGCAAACTCATGCAATCTAATAACAGCATAATGATTATTTTCTCCTTTTTTAACAGCATCAACCATTACATTTTGAGCTGTCACTTTAAACATTGAAGCACTTTGTGTCTGACCTTTTGCATATGTTAATGGATTGTTAAGTTCCCAAGCATGCCGTACAGTATTTCCTTCATACCAGCTACCCGAATGAGGTAATAATGAATAAGTAAACAAATGTTCACCTTGATCAGCTTCTATATCAGGATAAGTAGCCGATTTTAATAATGTTAGACGCATTACATTATCCTTAATATCGTGGCCATATTTACAGTCATTCAGTAAACTAACTCCATATCCCCTTTCAGACAGATCAGCCCATTGATGTCCTACAGACTCAAATCGAGCATAATCCCAGCTTGTATTCCAATGAGTTGGCCGCTTTACGTTCCCAAACTGTATATCATATGTTGCCTCTGTTGCCCGTATTTCAACAGGGAAAGCTACTTTTAGAAGCTGATCTCGTTCATGCCAGTCAATCCTAGTTTCAAAATCGATACGTGGATTATTCGCATACAATACCATTTTCTGATTAATCATTGAGCTTGAATATGTCCATGTAAATTCAATAACACAACGAATTGGTCCATTTTCAATTATCTTACTTTCTTGTAAAGTTGATATTTCTTTCATTTTTTGTTGATAGTATATATCAATATCCCATGCATCATATTGCATTGGTTTATCCTCAAAAACTTGAAACACATTTCCACAGGCGTTGTTCACCAAAACATTCCTTTTATTCTTCTTGTCATATATTTTTGTTAGTTGACCATTATCATTCCATGAAATCTCATAATAGTTTGAGGAAATGCTATTTTCAGAAACTTTGAACGACGAAGCAGTTTTATTTGTTCCCTCTTCATAATAAATACTTCTTTTTCCGAGAGAAGGAATATCATCCACTTGAATAAGCCAATCTCCCTCAGCCGTTTGCTGAGCTTCCAGAATTTCTCCAGTATTTTTTTTCCACAATAATTCTCCAGTTGTTCTCATACTAATTTTAACGGTATCATCCCTATCCCACGAAGAGGAATTAAAAATCGTAAAGTATTGCTGGTTATGATTTTCGAGTAACAACTCTGAAGCCCGTTCCCAAGCATTAGATGCCAACTCATAGGCTTGTGCATATTCCTGCTTACTATCTTCATAAACCTCACGGATGGATGATCCAGGAATGATATCATGGAATTGATTCCGCAACACGATTTTCCAACTCTCCTCCAAATCTTGTGCAGGATACGCTGACCATGAACCCGAATGGACACTATTCAAAGTATTAATCCATTCTGTTTCACGAAGAAGAAGCTCCATTTTACGGTTCATCCGTTTATTATAGGCCTGTGATGTATAGGTACCTC
>JAKACS010000435.1 GCA_021821235.1 Bacillota bacterium | reverse complement strand
GTCACTAAGAGATGTTATGAAGGTAGCAAAACTTGCCGATGTAAGCTTAAGTACAAGCGGAAACGGCTATGCTGTTGGACAAAACATTAATGCAGGCGCTCCATTGAAGAAAGGTGACAACCTAAAAGTCACTTTTCAACTTCCCGAAGCACAGGATAACAATAATGCAGCAAATGGAAACACCAGCAGCAAGCCTTCCGGATAAAGCAACAACTAAAATGGTGATATAAAAATGAAAAAAACGCGCGATCTGTGCGTTTTTTCGTCGTCTGGAAATTTTTCGCTGGCTCTCGGTTAGGGCGAAAAATACTAACTTGCGTTCTAATCCAAATAGTACAAGCATATACATGAACGAGAATGGAGAGAGAAATGTTCTGCCACGTTTATTCCTCGCAAGCATAGGGGTAAGGCGCTCGAAGTATTGCGGGTAAAGGAGGACTCGTTCAAAGTATGCGTGTTTCAAATGTAACGGTTCGAAAACGGTTATTATTGGCGTTAGTAGTTGGAGTTTTAATCTTTTTGATCATTGACGTGCGCCTTGGATATGTGCAATTTTTCTTAGGTGGATCGTTAACCGAAAAAGCAAAAGGATTGTGGAGCAGAAATATTCCATTTGAGCCGCAGCGCGGAGAGATCGTTGACCGAAATGGTGTGGCTTTGGCAACAAACATCAGTGCCCCAACAGTCTATGTTGTGCCGCGGCAAATTAAAGACCCGGCCGATGCGGCTGAAAAATTGGCAGCCGTATTGAAAATGCCAAAAGAAAAAGCATATCGGGAAATTACTTCCCAGGAATCGATCGTTACCATAAAGGAAGGGAAGAAAATTTCCCATGAAAAAGCGAAAGAGGTTCGCGCACTCGGTCTTGACGGCGTCTATATTGGCGAAGACTCTAAACGCTATTATCCTTTCGGCAGTTACCTTTCGCATGTTCTTGGCTTTGCCGGAGTGGACAACCAAGGCCTTATGGGGCTGGAGCTTTATTATGACAAAGAACTACGCGGGCAAAAAGGTGCCGTGAAGTTTTATGCAGACGCGAAAAGCCGGCGCATGAAAAACTTGGCGGACGATTATCAGCCTCCAGTTAACGGGCTTACCTTGAAACTGACAGTGGATACAAAAATTCAGACGATCGTCGAGCGGGAATTGGATATTGCCGAAGCTAAATACAATCCCGATAGCCTTATTGCGATTGCGATGAACCCGAATAACGGAGAGATCCTGGCGATGTCGAGCAGGCCTAGCTTTGACCCGGCCAATTTTCGCAATGTTCCCCAAGAAGTATACAACCGTAATCTTCCGGTATGGTCAACATATGAGCCAGGATCGACATTTAAAATTATTACCTTGGCTGCTGCCCTTCAAGAAGGAAAAGTCGATTTGGAGAAAGACAAATTTTTCGACCCCGGTTATGTTGAAGTCGGAGGTGCGCGGCTGAAATGCTGGAAACGCGGCGGCCATGGTAGTGAGACGTTTTTGCAGGTTGTCCAAAATTCCTGCAATCCGGGATTTGTTGCACTGGGAGAAAAATTGGGAAAAGATACGTTGTTTAAATACATCAAAAACTTTGGTTTTGGCCAGAAAACCGGTATTGATTTGCAAGGAGAAGGAACGGGAATCTTGTTTAATATAAATCGCGTCGGTCCGGTTGAATTGGCAACAACCGCTTTTGGACAAGGTGTTTCTGTTACTCCGATTCAGCAGGTTGCGGCAGTGTCGGCTGCGATCAATGGTGGAACTCTTTACAAGCCGTATATCGCTAAGGAACTTATTGATCCCGTTACAAACGAAGTCGTCATGCGCAATACTCCTGTTGCAAAACGAAAAGTTATTTCCGAAGCGACTTCGAAAAAAATCCGTCAGGCGCTTGAAACCGTTGTTGCTCAAGGTACTGGAGGAAAAGCCTTTGTTGATTCCTACCGTATCGGCGGCAAGACGGGAACAGCACAGAAGGCAAAGAACGGGCGCTATCTTGAAAATAACTATATTCTTTCCTTTATTGGCTTTGCGCCTGCTGATGATCCGCAGCTTGTCGTTTATGTTGCTGTTGACAACCCCAAAGGAACGGTACAGTTTGGCGGCCAGGTTACCGCACCGATTGTCGGCAATATTATGAAGGATAGTTTGCGGGCGATGGGTGTGCCGGCGCGCAAAAATCAAGTTGAAAAGAAAATGACTTGGCAGGACACTCCGTACATCGAGATTCCTGATTTTGTCGGAATGACGAAAACGGAGCTTCTCGACCAAATGATCAATTTAAAAATTGATCCAAGCGGACAGGGGGATGTCGTTGTAGGACAATCACCAGAAGCCGGTACAAAAGTAAAAGAAGGTTCAACCATCCGGATTTTTTTCGATAAAAAACAATAACAGTCCAAGGCGGTGAACAAAACTTCACCGCCTAAGTTTTATTTTTAAACAAAATAGAAAAATAAATGTATTTCATGTAAAATAAGAAGGGAATTTTAAGGGCATTGTTAATGATCAATGTGATGTAATTGAGAGGATTTGAGAAATATGAAGCTGCAGCAGCTGCTTTCGCATTTGCAACCGCTCGCTCCATTTATGGGAGCGAATCCGGAGATTAAATCGATTGAAAATGATAATCGGAAAGTGCAAGAAGGATGCCTATTTATTTGTATTAAAGGATACACAGTTGACGGCCATGATTTTGCCAAATCAGCAGTGGACAACGGAGCCTCTGCGGTAGTAGCCGAACGGCAGCTTGACCTAGAAGTCCCGGTCATTGTTGTAAAAAACGCAAGCCGGGCGCTGGCAGTTCTAGCCGACGCTTTTTATGGACAGCCAACAAAAAAGCTTCATTTAATCGGAATTACCGGGACAAACGGTAAAACGACGACAAGTCACATAATTGAAAAAATTCTTGCAGATGCTGGTAAAAAAACCGGGTTAATCGGTACTATGTATACGAAAATCGGTGACGAGAAGCTTGAAACCAAAAATACAACCCCTGAAAGCCTGGCATTGCAAAAAACCTTTAAACAAATGGCAGATGCCGGGGTTGAGTCCGCTGTTATGGAAGTTTCGTCACATGCATTGGATTTGGGCAGGGTACGTGGCTGTGATTTTGATGTTGCTGTTTTTACTAATTTGACACAGGATCATCTCGATTACCATCATACGATGGAAGAGTACAAACGGGCCAAAAGCCTGTTATTCTCCCAGCTTGGAAATACATATGACATAAAGCATCCGAAATTTGCTGTTTTAAATGCTGATGATCAAGCATCCAACCTGTATGAAAAATCAACCACCGCTCATGTCGTAACGTACGGGATTGACAACGCTGCGGATATTATGGCAGAAAACATCCAGATGACAGCTGCCGGTACATCCTTCCAGCTTGTTTTGCCAACAGGGACATATCCGATTACCATCAAGCTTATTGGCAAGTTCAGCGTTTATAATGTTCTGGCAAGCACGGCAGCGGCTCTTGTCAGCGGCATCCCAATTTCAGACATTATTCGATCGCTTGAAGAAATGGCCGGGGTTGCCGGCCGCTTTGAATTAGTCAATGGCGGCCAGGATTTTACTGTGATTGTCGATTATGCCCATACGCCTGACAGTCTTGAAAATGTCTTAAAGACGATTCAGCAGTTTGCCAGGAAAAAGATTTTTGTTGTCGTTGGCTGTGGCGGCGACCGTGATCGGACTAAAAGGCCGGTGATGGCACAAATTGCCTGCAACTATGCAACAAACCCGGTCTTTACTTCAGATAATCCAAGAAGTGAAGATCCGCTGGTGATCTTGAAGGATATGGAAGAAGGTGTTAAGGGAGAAAGTTATCGAGTGATTCCGGATCGTAAAGAAGCAATCACAGCTGCCATCAACGATGCAGAAAGCGGAGACGTTCTTCTAATCGCAGGCAAAGGTCATGAAACGTATCAAATTATTGGCAGTAATGTGTATGACTTTGACGATCGTCTTGTTGCCAAAGAAGCAATTGATCAGATTTTATTAAAAATGGAGACAACCGATTGAAAAATGGATATTTTAAATAAAAAACTTCTTAAGAAAAGAAACCAAACATATGATATAGCTGTGATGTCAAAAAAAGAATGTGAAAGGGGG
>JAKACS010000434.1 GCA_021821235.1 Bacillota bacterium | reverse complement strand
CAAAAAAGGGGATGCGTTTATTGATCCCATTCAGGTGATTCGCTTTGACTAAAGCGCTCAAACTTTTGCAGCTTGTGCAAATTCATCCATTGTTATGGCTCGTGATTGCAGTCTCTGTTGCCACGGCGCATTTTTTAGAACTATCGATCATGATAGCGATTATCTTCATTCATGAAATGGGGCATGCTGCTGCTGCGGCTTTTTTTTCTTGGAGAATAAAAAAAATTATCTTGCTCCCTTTTGGCGGCGTAGCAGAAATGGATGAGCATGGGAATCGGCCTTTAAAAGAGGAAGCCGTCGTTGTTGCTGCCGGCCCGTTGCAGCATGTATGGCTGATCGGCCTGGCATACATGCTCTATTTATCATCTGTTGTATCTGAGCAGTTATTTCAACTTTTTTTTCAATACAATTTGATGATTCTGCTCTTTAATCTTTTTCCGATATGGCCGCTTGATGGTGGAAAAATGATCTTTTTACTCCTTTCAATGAAAAAATCCTTTACAAAGGCACACCAGATCACACTTGTGGTCTCATTCATAGTTCTGAGCCTCTTTTCCCTGTTTATCGCTATAGCTGCACCCTATCATATCAATGTCTGGGTTGTGATTGGCTTTTTGGCTTTTTCGCTCTACCACGAATGGAAACAGCGGCGCTATGTTTTTATTCGTTTTTTATTGGAGCGCTATTATGGAAAAAAAACGGAGCCATACTTGTTAAAACCGATCCAGGCAGATGAGGGGGAGCTGATTATCCATGTTCTCGAACGGTTTCAGCGCGGCTGTAAGCATCCGATTATTATCGGCAGCTCGGATGGAGAACAAGCGACTTTAGATGAAAATGAAGTACTGCACGCTTATTTTAGTGAGAGAAGAGTTTCGGCTAAAATAAGTGACCTTTTCTTTTCTTACTGAAAACCGAGGATTTCGATATAATAAGGGTATAAAGTGATATTTTTCTCTGTGGGGGCCATCCCCCTCGCTGAGTGATCACTGAACCAATCAGGATAAAGGAAAAAGTGAGGCAGTTAGATTGAAAAAATTGATTGTTGATTATACAGCAAGGGAAAAAAGATTGGCGTTAGTAATCGATAACCGGGTAGAGAGTATGGTTTTTGATCGTCCCCAACAACATTCACTTGTCGGAAATATCTACTTTGGAATCGTGACAAAGGTTTTACCCGGAATGAATGCCGTCTTTATTGAAATCGGTGAAGGGAAACAAGCGTACTTGCCTCGCAAGCTGCTTGCAAGTTATGTGCAATCTCAAGAAGATCGGGCTGCAAAGGAGAGCAAAAACCTGTCTGCTTTTGTTCATCAAGGGGAAAAAATACTTGTTCAGATTGAAAAGGATGCAACGGGAACAAAAGGGCCAAAGGCCACGGGCATGATTGAATTTCAAGGCAGAAACCTTATTTATATGCCACAGGGGAGGTATGTTGCAATCTCCAAAAAAATTTCAGGGGAGAGGGAAAAAGCTGCCTTACGAGCGATGGGTCGTCGACTGAAGAAAGAGGAAGAAGGGCTTATTTTTCGAACTTCAAGCTTGGGCAGTTCAGAGGAGGAGATAGCGGCAGAACTTGTGGCATTAAGAAACCAATACCGCGAGCTGCTCGGAAGGTCTTCTAGTTTTAAGCATCCCGGTTTGCTTTTACAAAGAGATTCGTTTTTGGATCAAGTGATCGAAGCGGCCAAAAAAATTCCAAACGGTGAAATCATTGTTGACGACGGAAAGATAAAGCGATTCCTTGAAACAAGCGAAGCAGTTAAAGCTGTGGCAAGCAATGTGACACTTTACAATCAAAAGGAAAATATTTTTGCGGCAAAGGGAATTGAACACGAGGTTGAAAAAGCATTAAAAAGGCTTGTGTGGCTTGAAAATGGCTCCTACCTTGTTTTTGATCAAGCAGAAGCGCTGACAATTATTGATGTCAATACAGGCAAGTTTTCCGGGAAAGTCGATCTTGAGGATACGATTGTTAAAACAAATCTTATGGCTGCGAAAGAAGTTGTACGGCAATTGCGCCTTCGCGATATCGGCGGCATAGTTTTGATCGATTTTATCGACATGGCGAAAGACGAAGACCGCACAACCATTTTAAGAGCGATTGAAGCTGAAGCAGAAAGTGATGAAAAAAGGATCAAAATCATTGGTTTTACACAGTTAGGAATCGTACAGTTGACGAGGAAAAAGACGAAAGTTTCGCTGTCTGAAGCATTGGAAGAAAAGTGTCCGGTGTGTGATGGAAAGGGCAGAGTAATGAGTGCCGAGACTGTTGCTTTTAAACTGGAGCGGGAATTACTAGAACACCGCCATACTGAATACGAAGCTGTTCTGATTGAAACAACAGCGGCGGTTAAAGAAGTTTTTGAAGGTCCGGACAAAGATTTTTTAAAGCAATTTGAAGAAATGATTCATTTGAAAATCTTTTTTTCAATTCAACCGAATTCCATCCCATTCTATCAAATAAGACAGTTTGGAGCGATGATGGAAGTCGCGCAAAAATGCGATTCCTGTTGACACTCCAAATGCTTTTGTGATAGACTTCTACTGTTATGTTTGTAGCACCCGTGCTACAACCGCGCAGATCAGGTTCCAAGTTTTTGCGGATGCAAAACACCTGTGAATGGCGAGTCTGAGTTTACAAGGAGGTGCATTTCATGTACGCAATTATCGAAACGGGCGGTAAGCAAATCCGTGTGGAAGAAGGCCAAGCCATCTACATTGAAAAACTTAACGCTGAAGCAGGCGAAACGGTTACTTTTGACAAGGTTCTTTTCGTTGGTGGTGAGAATGTAAAGGTTGGCAGCCCATTAGTTGAAGGCGCTACGGTTACAGGATCTGTTGAAAAACAAGGCCGTCAGAAGAAAATCATTGTTTTCAAGTACAAAGCAAAGAAAAACAATCGCAAAAAGCAAGGACATCGTCAGCCATATACGAAAGTTATTATCGGCAAAATCAATGCCTAAGGTGCTGGAGATCCGATGATCCGAATAACGATTAATCGTACAAAATCCGGAATGATTCATTCGTTTACGCTTGATGGTCATGCCGACTTTGCCGACCATGGTGAAGACATTGTTTGTGCAGGAGCCTCTGCTGTTTCCTTTGGCGCGGTTAACTCGGTAATCAAGTTAACCGGTGTCGAACCGGACATTGAAATGGGGGAAGGCGGCTTTCTCCACTGCGTTATTCCGGAGGGACTTCCGGAAAAAGAACAAGAGAAAGTGCAGCTGCTACTTGAAGGAATGATCGTATCACTGCAGACGATTGAACAGGATTACGGAAAGCACATAAAAATTACCTTCAAACAATAGGAGGTGAAACAAATGCTAAGATTAGATCTTCAATTTTTCGCTTCTAAAAAAGGAGTAGGTTCTACAAAGAACGGACGTGACTCAATCGCAAAGCGTCTTGGCGCGAAGCGTGCAGATGGTCAATTCGTAACGGGCGGATCCATTCTATACCGTCAGCGCGGAACCAAAATCTATCCAGGTGAAAATGTTGGCCGCGGTGGAGACGATACTCTTTTTGCAAAAGTTGACGGCGTCGTGAAATTTGAGCGTATGGGCCGCGACCGCAAAAAAGTGAGCGTATACCCAGTGGCACAAGAAGCATAAGCTACCCGAAAGAAAACTCTAACCGATCGGTTAGAGTTTTCTTTTTCTCCAATCATCCTTTATCCTCTATGAATACAGACAGGAAGATTCTTCATCAATCTTTATCTTCATGCAGAATCGAAGAGAATGATTCGAATCCCTTAAAAACTACTTACTGAGAGCAGCTTTTTTGATATACTAACAGCAAACAGTTTTACAGGGATTATGTGGGAGTGCTTGTATGGAAAAAGAATGGGATATTGTTGAAGTGCTTCGCCATTCACGCCATGATTGGCTGAACAAACTGCAACTAATCAAAGGGAATTTAGATTTAAATCGAATTGATCGGGCAAAACAGATCATTGATGAGATTGTGGTAGATGCACAAAACGAAACGAAGCTTTCCAATTTGCATCTGCGAGCATTTGCTTCATTGTTAATGAAAGCGAACTGGGAAAATTATTTTTTCCATGTGGAATATGAAATCCTTCATGATCCAA
>JAKACS010000433.1 GCA_021821235.1 Bacillota bacterium | reverse complement strand
AGCACTCGCAATTCGCGAGTGCTGCTATCCTATAATTTAAATTGTGAGACGGCGGTTTGCAGTTCATTGGCAAGCTGGGTGAGACCTTGAGCTGAGGCGGTGACTTCTTCCATGGTCGCAACCTGTTCTTGGGTAGCGGCGGAGCTATCTTGGTTTGCCAGCAGGCCTTGTTCGGCAATTGCTTTTACCTGGCCGATCGTTTCGACAATTAGATGGCTTTGGGCTGTTAATTCTTCGACGGCTGAAGAAACTTCTTGAACTTTGCTTGAAACTTCTTCGATGGAGCCGGAAATATCGTGGAAGGCGAGGTCGGCTTCTTTTGTCGAATGAAGGCCTTTCTCGACTAGCTGGTTACCGGCATGAACAGCTGCAATTGCCTGATCGGTTTCCTCTTGGACGAGGCGGATCGTGTGGGCAATTTGATCGGCTGACTGTTTGGATTGAACCGCAAGTTTGCGGACTTCATCGGCGACAACGGCAAATCCTTTACCATGCTCGCCGGCGCGGGCGGCTTCGATAGCGGCGTTTAATGCGAGCAAATTGGTCTGTTCGGCAATATCGGTGATCAGCGCGGCGATTCCGGTGATTTCCGAAGAACGGTTGCCGAGAATGGCCACAATTTTTGACGTTTGTTCAAACGAATCGGTAATGTCGCGCATATGATCGACTACGGTCTCGACTGATTTTGCTCCTTTACGGCTTAAATGAGTCGCATTTTCGGCCGAATGCTGCATCCGTTCGCTTGACTCGGCAATTTGCTGGATGCCGGAAGCCATTTCTCCGACGGATGAGGAAACTTCCTCAAATAGGCTGAGCTGCTGCTCTGCTCCTGAGGCCGTCTGCTGGACACTTTGGGCAATTTGTTCAGAGGCTCGTGAATTCTGCTCATTGCTGGCCAGCAGCTGATCGCTTGAAGCCGCAACTTTGGCAGCGGAATCGACGACTTTGCCAATCAGTTCTTTCAAATGGTTTAAAAGCTCATTCAAGGAATTGGCCAGAATACCGATCTCATCTTTATTTTTTACCCGAAGATCCGGAATGGTTAAATTGCCTTGAGCCAATTGATTGAGCGAGTGGGAGACGGCCTGTACCGGACGGGAGATCATAAAGCTGACAACAAGGGCAACACTGATGCCAACAAGAATCGCGACAAGACTGATCAGCAAGATCGTTTGTTTAACGGCGTTGGTTTGACCCATTAGATCCGCACGGTGCTCCTTCATTTGCTCCGTTTTATACTGAACCACAGCCTCCGCTGCTGCTTGAAAATGGTCACTGGTACTTTTTGCCTCAGTGGTCGCAAGCGTTATGTATCCTTCTGTATCCCCTTGGCTTTTCAATTCGATTTCTTTGTTCACCACTTGTAAAAATTGATTTTGTGCCTGTTTCATTTCAGCTAACAGCTGTTTTCCTTTTTGTGTGGTTTCGGCTTTTTCCAATGCTTCAAATGGTTTGATGAATTTGGAAAAAGCAATTTGATAATCCGAAACGGACTCGGCATTTTTTGATAAAAGATAGGCATTGACTGAGTTTGCCTGTTTAAACAGTTCCGCTTTATAGTTTTGGATCATGCTGACTTGATTGGCATCCACATCCAGCATTTTGCTGTACAATTTGTCAATCCGATTGATTTCATAGTTGGCAATGGCGACAATACTGCCGAGCAGTAACAGAACAGCCAAAAAGCCGCCGATTAATTTTTTGCGAATGGTAAACGTCATCGTAGAACTCCTTTCTTTCTCTATTTCTTTCATTTTACACTGAATATGTCGAAGATTGTGCAATTTTCTCGAAAAAAAACCAGTCCCTTGTAAACGAACTGGCATCCATCTATTTAATTCGCGGCTTGCTTTTCATCTTTTCTTTGAATTCGTTGAGCAATGCGTTTCCGGTAAAGCCTTTTTCAAGCAGGCTGTCGAGCAGTAGTTCCGAGTAATCTCGCCGTGCCCGGCGCAGACGGCCTTCGAGCAGAACACTGATATGGTTTTTGAATTGATTAAGGGTAACCACTTTTGTTTGGAAAAAAGCAGGGTCATTGTCCTTTTTGGTGATGATCGCTTGAACGATAACCTCTTTTTGTTCATCGGCAATTTTTTTAAAAAAATCATAAAGCGGGGCGGCTGTATAGGCTTCAAGGAGCCATGTTGACTGTTCATCTTCTTTATTAATAATCAATCCATCGGTTAAAGGGACGTTAACGCCCTCATCCCCATCCATTACTTCTAATGAAATTAGTTTAAAGGTTTTCATTTGCACTCCTTCCCAAGCTGTATGGAATTTAAAATGGTAAATTCCATACCCTCTCATTTCGACAAGAGTTGTTCCTGAACGCGGAAACCGTTGGAAATTCTTTATCTCGATTATACCATAATGAGCAGTTAAAACCATTGTCGAAAAATATTTACGAATGATGGCAAAATCCGTCGTTAATCGGGTGTCATCTATTTAAAAACAAAATTTCGGCAAGAGATTTGTCATTTTTTGCAGCTGAAATCGCTTGAAAATGGCATTTTGCCATTTTTACAAGAGCAATGGACTGGCGCTATGATAAGAATATCAAAGTGAAAGGAGGGATGAGATGATCAATCAAGTGACACTTGTGGGAAGGCTAACGCGCAATCCGGAATTGAAAATGACCACGGAAGGGACGCCAGTAACGAATGTGACCCTTGCTGTCAGCCGCCATTACCGCAATCAAAATGGCGAAGTTGATGCCGATTTTGTCCAGTGTACCCTTTGGCGAAAGGTAGCTGAGAACACAGCAGCCTATTGCCGAAAAGGGTCGGTGCTCGGGATTACCGGCAGAATTCAAACCCGTCATTATGATAGTCATGAAGGAAAAAGAGTGTACATTACGGAAGTTGTTGCCGAAAATGTCAGTTTTCTAAGCAGTAGATCCCATGCTGAACCGGCACCGGGAGCGAGAAGCAATCCGTCATATGACGGTTCGATATCGGGCACGGGAAGCAGCCCAGCATTTTCCGGTTCGGTATCGGAAACAAGAAGCAGCCCGTCGTATGCCGATCCATCTTCGGGAGCGGGAAGTGCCAGCCCGTCATCCGGATCGGGAAGCAATCCGGCATTTTCCGGCTTGACTTCAGGCACGGGAAGCGCCGGATCGGTATCAAGTACTGGAAGCAATCTGTCAGTTTCTGGCCAGGGATCGGATTCCCGGAGCAGCGAATCGTTTGCTGTGCCGGTATCGGAAGTCCAAAACAGCCATCCGTATGCTGGTTCGCTTTTACCTGCGCCAGCAAATAGTCAGGAGGGTTTGCCGCATGGAATGTAATCGGAACGCAGCCGCCAGTTTGGAACAACTTTTGGAGAGTCTAATTAAAATGGTAGGAAAATCAAATCAAACGATTGCGCAATTGCAGCAGCGCATCAGTCAGCTCGAATGGATGGTATTGGAGCAGGGGGACGCTCAAAACAACCATCTCCAGTTCATTTCTTACCCAGCTGCAAAAAGGAAAAAATTTTAGGTATCACCTGACTTCACGAGAATCCCGCCTTAGAAAGATTCAATTGTTTCCCCGCAAAAATCTCCCTTTTTACTCCGGCGCCGCTCACGCCGGAGTTTTTTGCGGTCAGCTTTCCTATCGGGGGTCTTCCGTCACCCGCGCAAAGCTTTGCTGCAGTGATCTGAAGCCTTGGAGAATGCCGCAACCATTTCCGGCAATCAGCTAGTCTTTTTATTGATGCAATTGATGCTGAAGCTGCAATGACTTCAACAAGTGATAAAGGCTACATCAGCTTATATTTGTGCTGAAGCTTAACAGCTGCGTTCAATACTTCGAGAAAAAATCCTCTGCGTTTTTGCCCCATAAAGTGAAGTTCCAATAAAATCTTTTTTAATTCGGGCTCATCGCTAACCAAGTGCATGATCAGCTCGAGCTCTTTATCGTTTGCGGTTTCTTTTAAGATGTAGCCGGGTCTGTCAGGGTCTGGAAGGAGACTATCAAGCTCTGCGACCAAATACTCTTTGTCAATTTGATAGATTTCCGCAAATTGACTAATGGTTTGATAGGAGGGGAGGCTCTTTCCCGTTTCATAGCGGCTGATCGTGGAGCGGTCAATTTTCATGAGATCCGCTACATG
>JAKACS010000432.1 GCA_021821235.1 Bacillota bacterium | reverse complement strand
ATGCTTGCTCCATTTCAAGTACAGCCGGAAGAAAGGGGAAATGGTGCAAATGAGATTTAACAAAATGAGTAGCTTTGCAGCAGGAATCTTTCTTTCTACAAGTGTGATTGCCGGCGTTTATTTTTTTGGAAATGGCAATGCCGCTAAAGCGGATCCGAACTCAACCGCTAAGCAGTCAAATACAGCGGTTCAACTTTCAGAGGGTCAGATGAAAGACAAGCTGGCTGCGGCAGGATATATCGTGCAAAAAAAGGACGAGTATGACAATAATCTTAAAAAAGCAGCGCAATCTGGCAAGAAAGACACTGCTTCTTCTGATAATGCATCACAAAAAGTTGTCTACAAGGCTGTGATCAATGTTGCGGATGGGATGACGAGTATCGATGTCGGGAACGCATTGCAGAAAGCAAATATCATTCAAAACGCTTTTAACTTCTCTAAAGATATTGAAAGCAGGGGTTTGCAAAACAATTTACGTCCAGGAACATTTGTCGTCGATAGTGAAATGTCTTACGACCAAGTCATCGCAACGATTTTTAAAAAATAATATTGATGTTAACCAGACGGCCGAATCGCAAATCGATTCGGCCGTCTGGTTTTTAAAGCGACTTAGCTTTAAATGTTAACTTATTTATAAAATTGGTTGACATATAATGAATAAGCAAGTATTCTAAATTTTGTACAAATATTACTTTGGAGGTTAATAGATGAAGCTTAAAACAATTGACATCACTCTTGCTGGAATGTTTGTTGCGTTAATGGCAATTGGCGCGAACATTACATCAATTGCACCGTTTTTCGTTGTTGGAGGGGTACCGATTACATTGCAAACTTTTTTTGCAATCTTAGCAGGTGCGGTACTTGGGAGCAGGTTGGGAGCGATTGCGATGATCGTCTACGCACTTGTCGGATTGGTTGGAGTTCCGGTTTTCGCCAAATTTAGCGGTGGCTTTTCGTCCATCATCAGCCCGACATTTGGATTCATTGTTTCCTATGTATTTGTAGCGTGGCTGATTGGTTACATAATCGAAAAATCGAAAAAAACCACAAGCGTTTATATTTTTGCCTCATTAATTGGTTTGATGATCAATTATGTGTTTGGAACGAATTGGATGTATGCGGCTTATAAAATTTGGGCTGCTGCCCCAGAAGGCTTTTCGTATAAAATGGCCTGGTTGTGGATGGTTGTTCCGCTGCCAAAAGATATAATTCTAGCCATTTTTGCAGGGATCCTTGGTCAACGATTGGAAAGGACGGTTTTGACCAGGAGTCAATTTAAAAATATCAAAAATGCGTGATGAGTTTTATTTTTTCTTCATTTTTCCCTACAACCCTTGCTTCTAATTGAATGGAAATTAGAAGCAAGGGGACTTGTTTGTGCAATTCGTAAAAGGTCGTTAAATAGGATTTACCTTATCCATTTCAGCTTTTTTGAAATCATCGTAGGTGCTTGCTTCGCAATAAAGTTGATTCCAATCTTCATATAGCTTTTGGGCGGTTTCATACGCATCAAATGGCACACCAACTTCTGCTTGCAATTTTTCTGTTAAATCACGGTAAGCTTCTTCCCACTCTTCCAAGCTTCTTAAGTCGAACATTTTTGAAAACTTTGCCCGCATACTTTCCCAATGAAAATGAAGGTTGTTGCACCATTCCAATAGTTCTTCACGATATTGTTGCATTTCTCTGTTTTTTTCAAACTCCGCTTCTGCCTCCTTCTGATATGCTTGATTTTCACCGCACAGATGCTCCCAACTTTCAAATAGTTTTTTCGCGGTTCGATAGTCACCAAATTCCACATTATCGTCCGTGTCTAATTTTTCTGCCAATTCCCTGTAAGATTCTTCCCATTCCTCTAAGGTGGTTGGATCAGAGTGCTTTATAAACTGTGGTTTCATACTTTCCCAATGCAGATAAATATGATTACACCACTCCAATAAGTTCTCTCGATATTGTTTTTGCTGTTCCAGTTCCATTCCAATTCCTCCCCAGATATACTTTCTGTTTTGCCTTCCAATTGGCCACAATTTCATGCTATGAGGAATGGTTGTCCTAGGATTAGACAGATACCCAAATTTACCCAACAGAAAACAAAATGCTGTTTAACTGAATTTTTGACGAAATTTCAACACCTAAATAGAGAAATTGACATTAGTGTTATATCTGTATATATTGTATATATACAGATATAACGATTTGAGGGATGTTATGTTGTGAATATTTTTATATCAAATTCTTCCGATGAACCGATTTATTTGCAAATTGTCAACCAATTGAAAGAATTAATTGGAAAAGGGGAGTTAGCTGAATCCCATTTGTTGCCGTCTATTCGAAACCTTGCCAAAGAATTGAAAATCAGTGTAATTACGACCAAAAGGGCGTATGACGAATTGGAAAAAGAAGGTTATATTGTTACAGTCGCCGGAAAAGGGTCGTATGTCGCCGCAATTAATAAAGAAATGCTTCTAGAAACAAAAATGAAACTAATCGAAGATAAAATGACTGAAGCGATCACTGCAGCAAAACAAATTGGTTTAGAGTTAGATGAATTACAAGAAATAGTGAAACTCATTTTTGAGGGGTGAACAGATTGGATAACCGAATCCTGGAAATCAATAATCTATCGAAAAATTATAAGGATTTTTCATTAAAAAAGATTAACATTACCCTTAATAGAGGCTATATCATGGGCTTTATCGGCCCAAATGGATCTGGAAAAAGTACGACAATTAAACTGATCATGAATTTAATTAAAAAAGATGGGGGAAAGATCAAAGTTTTTGGTTTAGATAATGAACAAAATGAACTTACGATTAAAGACCGCATTGGCTTCGTCTATGATGAAAACCATTTTTATGAAGACTTAACCATTGCAGAAATGAAAGACGTGATTAAACCTTTTTACAGGAGATGGGATGATAAAATTTTTCGTCAGTATGTTAAAGACTTTGACCTTCCATTAAAGAAGCAGATTAAGGATTTATCAAAAGGAATGAAGATGAAGTTTTCGCTGGCAATTGCTCTCTCACATCAGGCTGAGCTATTGATTATGGATGAACCGACGTCAGGCTTAGACCCGCTTATTCGGGCTGAACTGTTAGAAGTTCTGCAAACTTTGTTGCAGGACGAGAACAAATCGATTTTCTTTTCAACGCATATCACATCGGATTTAGATAAAATTGCCGATTATATTACTTTGATCAACAACGGAGAGATTCTTTTATCTAAAACAAAGGATGAACTTCTGGAAGAATTTTTCATTGTTAAAGGTAGGAAAGAATTGCTGACGAATCAAAATCAAGAAAACCTTATCGGGCTAAAAGTACATGACTTTGGATTTGAAGCACTAGCGAAAAATAAAAAAGAAGTGGCACGCCAATTTGGGAACGCTATTCTGTTTGATAAAGCAACATTGGAAGATATTCTAGTGTTTTCCACAAGGGGGAGTGATGAACATGTACCATCTTATTAAAAAAGACATTCTGTTACAGAAGAAAAATTTGAAGATGTCCATCCTGCTTGCAATCTTTTTTTCAGTGACTTTTTCAAGCATCGGATCTTTCGGCCTCGCATACAGCATTTATGCAATCAGCTATTTGCTTGCCTTAGGTGCCAGCGCATTAGAAGATAAAAACAACAGTGACAGGATTTTAGTAAGTCTGCCGATTAAGAAACACAAAATTGTTTTGGCAAAATATATGTCAATCTACGTATTTACAGCCTATACGTTTCTATTAAATTTTTTTATTGTTATACTCGAAAGGACTCTCCGTCTTCCTTTTAGCGTTTTCTCGTTTACATTAGATAGTGTTTTGACTGCCGTCACGGGAATAACCATATTGTGTTCAATTGCCTTTCCGATCATTTTCAAATTCGGCTACCTTAAGGCAAAGATGATAACCAATATTTTATTTATTTCACTTTTTGTCGGCGGAGCAGCATTTACTGAAAAACTGCTAGTAAAAACCCACTTTTCCTGTCAGCAAAAATTAGTAGATTTTTTTAGTGAATTATCCGGCATGGAAAAGACGCTGTCCTTAATTCTTTCACTGATTGCGATTTTACTGCTTTCCTATAAGATTTCTTTATCTTTTTATCAGAAGAGG
>JAKACS010000431.1 GCA_021821235.1 Bacillota bacterium | reverse complement strand
AGCAATGTTTCCTTTTGTTTAGAGTTTAAATTGTCTTCATTTTTTATCCAGGCATAACGGCTATTTTTTAATTCAGGATGGCTTGACTGCTCCTTACGGCGTGTCTCATCTAACGCTTCATTAATCAGTTTCATGACATGAAATTTATCAAAAGTTAATGAAGTTTTTGGAAATTGTTCTTCTGCTCCTTTGATAAAGGCTGGAGACATATCAATGCTAAATTCCTTTATGTCATCAGGATGGCCACCATGTACCATTAAGTCACGCTTGAAGCTTTTTAATGTTTGGTGATCCTTGCCCTCTGCGACTGAAATAACCTTACGCTTTTCAAGATCCATGAAAATGGAGACATATTCATGGCCTTTTTTTCTGGATGTTTCATCAAATCCAACGTGCTGTACGGATGAATAATCCTCTCTTTCACGTGCTTCTTCCACATAGTGGTGGAGGATAGGCCAAAGGGTTGTGTCATGTTCATTCACAAGGTTTGCCACCTTTTTAACAGGCATGGCTTTCATTAACAGAATAACGAACGCCTCAAAGTAAATAGAAAAGCCTGATTGTTCACGTGCCCAATTAGGCTTAATGGTTTTAGGTGATCCATTACATTTTGAACAGTTGGTACGAGGTAATCTTGCATGGAGGTGAGCCTCATATTGAAAGAAATTTAAATGCCTCCATACCCGCTCACGTCCATGGTCATAAACAGGGGATAGATTCTCACATGTGGCACACTCAAATTTACTTCCTTTTACCGTAGAAATGAATATGTGTAATTCTTTGTCATCGGGATTAAATTCAACGTGGTCTACTTTCCATCCTTCACCTAAATTTAGGGCCATTTGTAATAACTCATTCTCTGTCATTAATAAACTACCGCCTTATTAGTTTTATTGGTAGTATCATTGTTGACAGAATTAGCCCACGCTAAACTGCGAAGAACCAAATTGTTATGGCCGCTGAAGCATTAAGGAAGCATCCAGCAATAAAGAAAATGATATTAAAGATTAGCAGAATAACATATTTGTTTTCTGAAAAACCCATAACAGCTTTTGCTATCAATTGTGGTATTTGTTCTGCTGTCAATAGCCACCCAAATAGATTCGCAGCAGCAATAATAAAAACAATCATAGCTGTCATCTTTGCAGCATTTAGAAAAGTGGTTGGCACGTCTTCCCATTTTAAATCTTTGTACACAAATTTGCTAATAATGAATGCGTAGGCTGCAGCTACAGCGCCAGCTTCCGTAGGGGTAAAGATTCCTCCGCGAATACCAAAAATAATAATTAATGGAAGGATTAAGGCTAAAATCCCTTCAAAAAATGCCTTTTTGAAGGATACAAATTCGAAGGTTCCTTTCTCTTCAGCGAAATTGTTCTTCTTAGTAATCCAATAATTCACCAGCATTATGGACAAACCGATTAATATTCCAGGTACAATACCAGCAGTGAATAAATCCCCAATGGATACCCCTGCTGTTACACCGTAGACAATCATAGGAATTGACGGCGGTATAACGACAGCGATTGTACCGGCACTCGCAACTGTCGCAGCAGCAAAACCTTTATCATACCCCTTTTTCTCCATCATTGGAATCATCATTTTACCGACAGCAGCTGTATCTGCTGCACCCGAACCTGAAATTCCAGCAAAAAACATACTAGTTAAGGTAGAGACTTGAGCTAATCCAGATCTTATCCACCCTACTGAAGCAAACGCAAACCCTGCTATCCTCTGACCCATACTGCCTGCCATCATGAATTCACCAGCTAGCATGAAAAAAGGAATTGCCAGCAACGGGAATGAATCGGTAGAAGTTATCAGTCTTTGAGGTACTACTTCTAATGGAATGTAATAAATACTGGCAACAAATCCACCAATACTAGCCCAGATTAGGGAGATAGCTATCGGAACACCTAACAGCATAAGTAAAAACAAAATGGAAACAACAACAATTGCTACTGTCATCCTAATTTCACTTCCTTAGCCCAAATTTGTATTTTCAGAAATAACTTCAACATTATTCAGGGGTACTCTCGTCTCTGCCTTTGAAAGAAAATCAAATAAACGTGCGCACGAATGTACAATACAGATCAATGAACTTAATAGAACCGCTACATAAATGAATGTCATATTAAGACCTAGCGAAGGAGATATTTGAAGAGTAGTAAATTTAAGAATTTTCAGACCAAAGACTGCAAGAAATATAAATAACCCGACATTGATGGTCTCAATCAAAATTTGTAATCTGTTTTGCCATTTCTCAGATAAAACATTTAATAATATTTCAACCTTTGCATGACCATTGTTTTTGTAAACTGTTCCTATTCCAAGGAAGACAATCCAGACAAATAAATAACGAATTAACTCTTCAATCCAGGTGAAATTAAATATTGAAAAATCGATGAATGGAAAAATGTCTTTCGTTATCGAGCTTTGTAAAATAAAACGAGAGAACACCTGGTATACTGTACCAATAAACGCAAGTGCAAACAAGAAAATGATGATTGATCGGCTGATTCTATCAATTTTAGAGCTTAACTTCTGAAAACTATTTTTCATTTCCTCATCTCCTTATTTCATATCTTTAACTGCCTGTATTAAATCTTTGCCAAGGCTTTTTTCAAATTCCTTATAGACAGGCTCGACTGCTTTCCTGAACGACTCCAGGTCAGGATTTTCCTCGATTTTTATATCAGTTGCTTTAAGCTGCTCTAATAGTTTATTTTCTTCTTCCATTGCGACTTTTCTTTCATGCCTAATTGCTTCCTCAGAAGCTTCAAGAATCACTTTTTTAAGTTCTTCAGGTAAAGTATCGAAAGTAGTCTTGCTCATTAAAAAAATTGCTGCATCATAATTATGTGCGGTTAAAGTCAGATGATCTTGAACTTCTTGAAATTTATTTAAATAAATTTGGGCTAATGGATTTTCTTGACCATCCACAACCTTCTGTTCTAATGCCGTATATAATTCTCCGAAAGGAATAGGGACAGGGGTAGAGTCAAGTGCTTTAACAAATGAAATGTAAGGAGGAGATTCTTGTACACGCAACTTTAAATTCGCTGCATCCTGTGCTGTTTTTATGGCTTTTTTATTATTCGTCATATGTCTCCATCCATTTTCCATATAGCCAAGGTTGATTAGCCCTTTATTCTCCAATCCGCTGGATATTTCTTTGCCAATTTCCCCATCTAGCACTTTGAAGGCATGTTCACGACTTTCAAATAAATATGGTAAATTCAAAAGGTTAAACTTCGGAGCAAAATTGGTTACAGGAGCTACCGAACCGATGTGAAAATGAATGGAACCTATTTGTGCTCCTTCAATTTGATCCCTTCCGTTTCCTAATTGACTGCTCGGAAAAATATCAATCCGAATTTTTCCATCTGACTTTTTTTCAACCAGCTCTTTAAACTTAAGTGCACCCTTTTGGTATGGATGAGTTTCAGTTTGTAAGTGACCTAATCGAAGAACATATTCTACTTTAGTTTCTTCGCCTGAAACAGCATTTGAGCATCCACTTAAAGTTATCAAGATAATTACTATCATTATGGTTAAATAATTTTTCAAGTCGGTCCTCTCCTTTATAAATGTAAGCACTTACATATATGGGTAAAAAAACTGAAGCAATATTTTATTAAAACTATCACAAAGGAAAAAAGATAACAACACAATTCTAATTATTCAGTTAATATTTTTTGTGGAGGTTACTGTGGAATTAAAACTTATTCCACCACAACTCTTTATCAAGCACTTCAATTTATTTTTTTCATACACAGGGCTTTTTCTATCCACGCTTTCTGCCATATAGTGGACAGGTGATACATTCAAAAGCTGATGTTCTATTTCTCCAGTATCCTACTGTATTAAATTGTATTCTATTTAAGCAAGGGTTCATTTTTTCTTAATCCTTATCTGAATTCTTATGGACCAGCTGAGTGTCATTAGATTCCATAACCTCGACTTGAAAAGAAAATTCCTGTTACTTTTCGCCTACCTCAATTTTTAGTTAGCCACCACCCCCTTTACCTGAATTAGAATTTTGCAAGTAATTATTTGTTGTTTATGGCATGGTGACCCAACCAATATACCTATAGTAAAACATGATTT